>JBBQAD010000077.1:0-10185 GCA_038315885.1 Fibrobacteria bacterium
TCCCCTCGAATTATTTAATGGCAGAAATATTGTATCCACTAGTTGGCTGGTACAATCAGGCGACAGCTTGGCCTATGCCATGCCGCAGTATAATGATGAAGATTGGAAGCTAGCTAAAGGGCCCCATCTCTGGGCCAGTAATCACCTTCCAGAAAAAGGAATCCATTGGTATCGGGTTGAGATTAAGATTGACAGTCAGGCTGCTAGCATCAAAGACTTAAGCATTTTTGCTTTTTGGACCATCACTGCCGCTGAGCTCTACTGGGATGGCATTCTCTTGGGGCGCAATGGAACTGTATCACCTACACGGGACAAGGAAGTTCCTGGAAAATTCAATTTTTCTGTTTCGGTACCCGAATCACTCAGCACATCAGGCTCACATCTTCTTGCCTTGCGTATCTCTAATCATTCTACCCTCACAGGCTGCTTGGGTCGAATTTTAATCGGAGAAAATACCCGAGTAACCCAATTATTTTATGGAGAATTGGCGATCATCATTTTATTTACAGGGATATTTATAGTCGCAGCTTTGGTTAATTTCTCCTATTTTCTGAGCCGATTTCGTCCCAATTATGCTTATTTCAGTATTTTTTGTCTGGCCTGTGCAGGAGATTTAATCACTAAAATATTCGGCCCCTTCTTAGGGCTTAGCGTATTACATGTCAATCTCGTTTACAACATGGCCATTCTCTCTTGGATTATTTTGATGAGTTCATTGTTACTCTTCTTTTTTAGTGAATTTCACCTCGCGTCCAGAAGAAAATTACTCGTGATTGTCATTCTTGTGCTTGTATTTTCAATTCCGGTTGCTTTATTAACTTTGGGATATCTACCAGCTAGTTGGCTTAGATTAATAAGAACAGCCAACTTGGCATTCAGCTTCACTGCTATAGTGGCATCCATAGTAGTTTGTATCAGAGCCTATCGGCGGAAGATGACTGGTAGCAGAGAGGCAGTTCTAGGCCTATGTTTATTGCTTATCGGATTGTTACTCACCCTTGCCACAACAACTCCATTCTATTGGATATATGGACTGACTGGGCTCGTTATATCAATTCACGTATCACTGAATCGACAATGGCGGGAAAGTGCCCGATCTTACGCTAATTCACAATTGCGAAGTGCCCGCTTGGAAATCGAACTCCTGAAGAAAAATATCCAACCACATTTTTTGCTCAATTCGCTAAACTCTGTTACAGAATGGCTAGAAAAGGACCCTAAAACCGCAGCTAAATTGGTCAATTCCCTGGCACAGGAGCTCAGGCAAATGCTGAAAATGAGTTCGGAAAAAATGATCACTCTTTCGGAAGAACTGAAATTATGTGATAGTCATCTGGAACTGATGCATTTACGGGAGAATTGGCAGTGTCAGTTAATTCCCAAAAACCTAGATCTCGATACCGAATTACCACCAATGGTATTGTATACATTGATTGAGCAATTTCTGGCTTTGGCTCTAAGAAACCGTGAGAAGGCTATCTTTCATCTGGAACAACAGAGAATTGAAAATGACAATCTCTTCATTCTTTGTATGAAAAATGCAGCATGGCTCTTTGAAAACAACGAAATCTTGAACAACACAGGTATATTGTACGTTAAAGCGAGGATGGAAGAAGTCTACCCTGGTCAATGGATTTTAAAGCAGGAATCCCAGCAAGGGGATTGGATGATTAGCCTACGCTTTCCTCAACAAGTTTTGAGTGCTGCTTAGCCCAACGAATATGCTATTGACAGGATTAACACCTTATGTAGGCGCTTATTTCAATATTTTGTCGCTCAAATTCTGGCAGCTAAGGTCTGGTAACAAATTTGAGTCCCTGCGGTGTTTCAGTTCTGATGGCTATCTTGAAAAGGAAATCTAGCCCCATTGCAGAGGGGCTTGGCTTGATTGAAGGAACGATAAATAAACTTATGGAAATCGGTCTGTGAAAATTTTGATGTTCTTCTACGCGGTGAGCCTGTTCGTGATGACTGTTCATGCCCAGGAAAACCAGGCTGGTAAGCCCTCTCTGCATTGGCAGGGAAGACTCCTAGACACTGCCTTTCATGCTGGAGATACAGTCATTTTTGAAGTATTGGAGACCGGATTTTCTGATACCGGATTTGTTGGGCAAGGATTTTCTGCCCAATTGCCGAAAGATACCGTTTGGAATTTCTGTTTTACCTCCCCCCGCTTAGAGAAGTGTTTCGAATTGTTCTACCAAGGAATTGATTCCAGCATTCAAACGGATATTCGGGGCGATGCCGTTCTGGTACGATACATAGATGAAGACAAAACCGGAGGCGACAGTACGAAAGCAAAAAGCGCTTTGGATACCTTATTGGAATCGAGTCCGCAAGAAGTCCTTCCGGAAGTGGATGCCGAAAGTGTAACCATGAAAAAGGTGGTTTTGAGATTGAGAAGGCAACCAAAGCGCGCGCTCGGTAAAAGCACTATTTCAGCCAAATTGATCAAACGGGTTCCTGGCCTAGCAGAAGCTGATGTTATCCGTTCCATTCAGGCCTTGCCCGGAGTGGTGGCAAGTTCTGATTTTTCAACCAAGATTTATGTACGCGGAGGCTCAGCCGATCAAAATCTCTTTTTGTTTGATAATGCCGAAGTCTATTCACCCGTGCATTTCTTCGGCCTCTTCTCGACTTTTTTAGTTGAAGGCATCGATGATGTCGAATTTTATAAAGGGGGATTCTCTCCACAATATGGCAACCGCCTGGCTTCAGTAGTTGATATCAAATCGAGAAAAGGAGGCAGTGATACCGTTGATGCTTGGATGGAAAAAAGTTCGCTTAAACTTTCCACTTTCGCCGGCCAATTGCATACCGAAGGCAAACAGGGCCCCTGGCGATGGTTAGTAGCTGGACGTAGAACCTGGATCAAGGAAGCTCTGGAATTTTTTCGTTATATCGATGCCACGACGCTGAATGTGGACTATTACTTCTATGATTTACAAGGCAATCTCAGTTATCAAATCGCTCCTGACCACAGTATCAGTCTATCGGGCTATAGCGGTGATGATATTTTGAACTTCACCCCTTTTGAGGTCACCTGGGGAAACCGGGTCTACCCCTTAAATTACCATTGGAAAATCAATACGGATTGGGCGACTGATATTTCATTGAGTTACAGTCAGTTTAAACAGAGTTTTGGATTGGAGAATATTTTCTCCCTGTATAATGAAATTGAAAATAAGAGTTATAAACATAGTGTTGAATATACCGGGATTGAGGACCACGCATTAAAGATTGGGCTTGATGTCAGCAAGCTAAAAACAATTTTTAGCCAAACCAGCGAAGTTGCCGGAGTAAAAACTGAGGATAAGACCCTTTTCTGGCTCGATGCTCTCTATTTACAAGACAAATGGTCTTTGGGTGATTTGGAATTGACCTATGGTGCCCGCGCGAGTTACCAAAGCGCTTTGGATGATTACACCATAGAACCCAGAATTTCGTTGCAATACAAACTGGCCAATCGTCAGACCCTCGACCTTCATGTGGGCTACTACACACAGTTTGTTAACTCTTTGCAATTTTCGGATCAGGAAACCTTAAATGAATTTTACTACCCCTCTAGCAAGACCAAATACAGCACCCTACCGCCTACAAATTCTTTGTTATTCTCAGCTGGCTATGCAAAAAATTCAGTCCTAGGTGAAGACTGGTTGTCTGACCATTTCACTGAAGATGGCCGAATGTATCAATCCTTGAAGGGTTGGGACTTCACCTTAGAAGGCTATTATAAAACTCTGAATAATTTGTTTGTCTTCGCCCCTGAAGCAGCTCCCGATAGTCTAAGAGAAAGAACCGATACCAAGTTGGCAGATTATTTCATTCGTGGTGAGGGATACAGTTTAGGTTGGGAAATGAGTCTTAAAAAAGAAGCTGAAAAAGTTTTTGGAGGCTTGAGTTTCAGCCAAGGTTATACAGTGGCCAAAGAAGAAAATGAGGACGATGCCTACTTTCCCAAATGGCATCAGGCTTATAGTTTTAAAGCCGACGGCGGAATCAATTGGCGGGGAAAAAGCGGAATCTTTAAACCCAATGCCAGAAAATACCTACGCTCTTCAGCCCAATTAAAATATGCCAGCGGTTTACCTTATACCGAAATATTAGGGTGGATGCCCAGTCATTTAATCGATCAAAACCAAGGCGACGGTGCCGGGGGACCTAATCCTGAATATCAGGGCAACGTTCAGGCAATCAATGGCCCTCGAAATGGTGCCTATGTACCTCCTTATATCCGATTGGATATTAAAGCCATCGATTGGGGCCGTGAGGGTCATTGGAATTTTTCCTGGACACTACTGAATTTGACCAATCATGAAAATGTGTTTCTTTATCTTTATAATCGAGAAACCAACCCCCCTGAGAGAATCTCAATTCCACAATTTCCATTTTTCCCTCTTTTGGTGAGCTATGAATACTATTTCTAAAACTGTAACAGTATTCCTTCACCAGATTCGGCTATTTCTTTTAGCCTTGAGTTTTGTATTTCTGGCTTGTTTACAAGGTCCCTGGGATTATGTACCCACTAAACCCTCTATTTATAGTGGGCTTTGGATTACCGGCTATCTGGTAGCAGATAGGCCAGTAGAAAATTTTTGTGTCGAAAAAATGTTGAGCTTACAAGATGCCCATACTTCGGCCTTTCCCTTTTATGATTCTGCATCAATTACGATTAGCGGCAACTTTTCTAATCGCGATACTTCCTTGCAATTAGTTCCGGTTGATTCCATGCCTAACTGTTTCTCTGGTGACCCGAGTCTGTTACTCGTGAGGGGAGCAGTATATCAATTGGCTGGAGAAATTGCCTGGGATAGCTTGGGGACCAAGGTTAAGACCACTTTTAGTTCAGTAACCCATATCCCAGAAAAATTTTCTATCTCAAAAACAGCCGATGCGCCTGCAATTACAGTTAGTGGAATCTCTTTTGATATAGGCGCACTCGACTCCACGACACTAAATCAATTTTCGCAACTTCCAGATTACATTCGTGTTCCCTTTTTGCAGGAGTATCGAGATACCTTGGTCAGTCTTTTTCAAAGCGGTGATTCAGTCGCAATTTCTGAATTTTTTAGAAAGAACGCTAAAATCATGAATGACCGCCTGGTCGAATTGGCCGAAGGGAGTCGGATCGTATATAATGAGGGCGATTCCCTTTTTTATTTGACGGGAGCGTTCAACACCTTGTCCCATCGATATCATAGCGATAGAGATACCAGTGTAAAAGGCGTGTTAATCACGCACAGATTTGATCCCCAGGAAGGGCGGCCCGAGACCCGCTTCGACAATTTTTTAGGACAAGTTCCAGATACCAGTAACTATTACTTTCCGGGCTCCCTTCGTCGCCTTATTTTTTATCCGGAATTTAAGGACGAAAAAGGGTATAGCATTCTTGATAGTCTGGGAGTAGTAAATACCTGGTTTCATGCGGGGCTTAATCGTTTGTATTTCTATGGTGTAGCTCGTGAATACCAACAATATGTAAACAATACGATAGAAAGTGAAGGTGATGTACGCATTCCCGCTTTTTATAATATTAAGGGGGCCGCCGGTATCTTTACCGGCGCTGTTATCGATTCTTTTGATATCTTTATCAAAACAACTCCCACAACCAAAGTCTTTCCCTTGCCAGTGGCTCATGCGGCAAAATGCAAGGAAGAGGGTTGGTTTAAAAGTCAAGATTGTCGAAACTATTATCCCATTTATTGCAAATCCACTGGATGGACAGAAGAATTTTGTAAACAGTCGGCATTACAATTTTGTTATGAAAGCGGTTGGCAAGATACTTTAGCTCGAAGCTCCGCAGATTCAACAGTACCTGACAGCATTTTGCAACAGTCTAAAACTTCCGTTTGTAGCGAAGTAGCTCCTGCCTTTTTAAGTGATTCACTCACTGTTTCACTTTCACGGCAGCGTTTTTGTGTGAGCCACAACTTTCCAGTCACCTTTTCAAGCCAAGCATCTGAAACCAGTTCTTGCGCTAAAGAATTAGAATTTTGCCGTTCTGCGGATACAAAAAAGAAAAGCTGTCGCGAAACGCTGTGGAATTATTGTCTGGATACACAGTGGAAACCCGCGCAGTGTTCCTGGGCCATGGTCTCCTATTGCAAATTGAATAAAAGACCTTCAGAAGTATTGTGTCGCGTGGCAGACCGTTTTTGTGCCGCCAACCCAAGTGAGACGTTATGTCAGTAACTCAAGAAAACAGTGAGGATAAAATGGTAAGTCATTCTCCATCAAAAAATCGTAGGTCAGCAATCCAGTTATGGGGAATCTTAATGCTTTTGATCGGTGGATTAATCGTTCCGCTTTCCGCTCAAACTCAAGATTTACCCTATGAAATTCAGGAGGCTAAAACTGAAATTGCCAAACTTAAAAAGGAGCTGACAAAAATTGATGTTGAGGTCTCTCGCACCGATTCTCTAAAGAAAGAAGAAAAGGTTAAGGCTGAGCAAAGTGCCCAGGTGCGTAAGAGAGACCTTGAACGCCGCCAAGAAGAAATCATTTCATTAAAAGAAAAAGCGGCCAGCCAACAGAAGCAAATTGATGCAGAACGCATGAAGGCAGCCTCCCGTCAAAACAGCGTTGAGGAAGCCAAAGCCAACGACAAACGTCTTCTGCAATTACTTCTCTCTCAGTGCAAGGCACTCGATACACTAGTAGTACAATCACTGCCCTGGAATAATGATGAACGTTTAGATCGAATCCGGGCGCTTCGCCAAGAATTAGAGTCAGGAAACATTGGTTTATCCGAAGCCTTCTCGCGTTTGAATTCTTTATATAAAGATGAAATCCGCTTTGGCGATGAGGTTGCAGTCTTTAACCAACCCATAACTCGTAAGGATGGTGAAGTGGTAAATGCCCATGTCTTGAAAATCGGCAACCAATGGCTTGTCTATGTCGATGAAGAATTCAAGAAATACGGAGCTTTACAACGCTTGAGAAAAAATGGTGAGACAGTCTATCAGTGGCAAGAAGAATTGAGTTTTACCGACAAAGCCATGATTCGCCATGCACTTGATGTAAAGGGCGGCAAAAAGCCCCCGCAATTGGTAAACCTTCCGCTCAGTCTAGCGCTTGAGCAAAATTCCAGCGAGGGAAAATAAGATGTCTTTTAAAATTGTTGCCCTAATCAGTTGCATGGCTCTCTCCATGGGCTTCGCTCAGGATAAAAAGGAGCAGGCCTTACGTAAAGAATTAGACGAGTTACGTCGTGAGAAAAGTGCTCTCGAATCTATGCGCGCAGGCAAGCTCGATCAGCTAGAAAAAGCGGAAGCTTCTAGATGGGACAGCCGCTATCAACAGGCCTCCGAAACGAAGGCTTACGAAGAAAAAGTCAGAACCTTAGAGGATAGTTACAGTCGTTTTGCGGGCGACATGGGCCGACTACAAGACGACCTGGTTAAAGCTCAAAATGAAGCCAAAGAGCGACAGAATGAATTGGATGGTGTAAAGGATTCTAAGGACAATTTTCGTTTAATCATCAAACAAACAATTAACAGTGCTGCAGAAAATATTTCAACTGATATACCTATTGGAATTGAAAACTCGACTCTGTTATACTCAGAGGCCGATAAACAAATTGAAGGAGAAAATCCCAATCCCGCGATGGCTTTGGAACGTTTTTATCAAGCTCAATCGAATCGTTTGGTACTTGGGATGACTCAATCACTGAGCAGCCGTCAATCTTTTGTAAACGAGAGTCGTGAAACCCAGGTTTGGCGCCTGCAAGCCGGAACTGTTTTTGTAGGAGAATTAGAAAAAGAAGGCGAACAAGCAGCCCAGATGCTACTTCGCACGGGGTCGCTACAGGGGAAAACTTTTGTCTGGCGAGGTCAACTTCGCGATGAAAATAGGGATGTACTGAAATCCGCAATTCTGGCGGCAGCCAATGGAAAAATCGATGTTACTCTTCCGATTGATGTATTACAAAATAAAAGTCTGGGTTCGGGCTTTGTAGAGGGAGAAAAACTAGGATTTTTCTCTGCCTTCTTGAAATTTTTCAAGCAGGGCGGTTTTGCTATGTATCCATTGGCACTTGTCGGCATCTTTGCACTATTCATTGTAATTGAAAAATCTTTGCTATTCTGGAGAAGAAAAGTCAATCCGGAGACTTTTATGGCAGGTTTATACCCCCATGTTAAAAGCAGAAACTGGCAGGCAGCCATACAGTATTGTAATCAATCCAAAAGTTCTCTGGCTCGAGTGTTAAAGCCCATTTTGGTGAATGCAGAACAAGGACGGGAAGCGGCGGAGAAATCAGTTAATGAAGTCATGCTGAAAGAGATTCCCACCTTAGAGAAACGCCTTTCTTTTTTGACTGCCTTGGGAACTTCTGCCCCTCTACTAGGATTATTGGGAACTGTCAGTGGTTTAGTAGCCATGTTTAAAGTCTTGAACCAATTAGGTTCAAACGATCCCAAAATTATGGCAGGCGGCATTTCAGAGGCTTTGACCGCCACCGAGACAGGTCTTTCCATCGCCATCCCGGTTTTGATTATTCATGGAGTGTTTAATGAGCAATTGGATACATTAAGCGCAGTATTAAACTCTCGCAGCATGGAAGTTCTCAACAAGATATGGCCCGAGGGAAAGCATGAAAAAATGGTTTAATGAATTTTTAGTGAATTTTTTAGTAGCGGTTTAGAAAAGGTTTAGGCTTAAATATCATGGACTTGTTATTCAGAGTAGCATGGGAAACCTGGGAGGCCGGCGGGCTGGTTCTCGTGCCCATTTTTCTGGTGGGAACTCTCGGATTGTATCTCTTGCTGTTGACCTATTCTGAACTTGGCACCAGTTTGTGGAAAGCCAATTTGACTCCACTTTTTAATAAAGTTCAAATTGCCCTGCAACAAGGTGATACAGAAAAAGCCATAAATGAATTTAAAGCGCAGCCCAGCATTGTTCGAGACGCCTGCACTCTGGCAATTAAGAATCGGGAACTCCCTGAATCATCCTTACGCCAACTCTTGAATGAAAAATTATCCTGGGATTTATACCGCAACGAACGCTATTTACCGCTCATTCAGGTTGCAGCCCTAGCCTCTCCCCTACTGGGACTATTGGGTACTGTTACAGGCCTGGTACATACTTTTATAGTCATGAATGAGTATGGACTAAGTAATCCAGGACTTTTGGCAGACGGTATTTCTGAAGCTTTAGTGGCAACCCAGTCTGGCTTAGTTCTGGCAATCTTACTGGTCTTGGTTGGCAAACGCTTAGAAGATCGAGTTCATTGGATACAAAGTCAAATTGAGCATGGAATTACAATGATGTTAAATCAATTTTATCGACAGAAAAGCAAGGGCAGCCCGCTTGCCTCAGCCCAGGGAGGCCCATAATGGATTCTTTTATTGTCAGTCCAAAAAAACGCCACAGCTTTGATTTGAATGTCGTTCCCCTGATTGATGTTCTCTTTGTATTACTTCTCTTTACTCTACTCACGTCTAATTTAACCAAGCAGACCGGAGTAGATGTAGACAAACCGCAGGCTCAATCGGCAGGCGAATTATCTAAACAAAGTATTTTGGTTGCCATTACCCGAGAGGGAAATATTCATGTCAACGAACGACAAGTTGATTTAGCGGCATTACAGACGGTAGTCAGTCAGATGTTGGTCAATAGCAGTGGACGCGAAGTGGTACTGGTTGCCGACCAGAAATCTGAGACGGGAATTTTGGTTTCTGTTATGGATGCCTGCAACCTGGCTGGAGCCAAAAAAATCTCCGTAGCGGCGATGGCAGAATAAAAAATGCTCAAGCGTATCCTTTTTCTACCACTTGCTATGTTTCTATGTGTTCTGATCATGATATCAGTGCCTGCGCTTAACGAATTGATACGCGGCGAAGGAGATGCAGAGAAAAAGATTCGGGTAGTCGCCCAGGTTGAAGTGGTTAAAGTAGTGCAACCCAAAGATCCTCCCAAACCCAGAAAACAAATCAAACAGCCTAATACACCCAAGCCGATAAAAACCGTGATGCGCGGCGGACCGCGATTTGCAATGGATCTTGGAGTTGCGATTTTGGGTGGGGCTTCTGTACCACTCGATATTGCCCAAGGCAGACGTGGGGGGGGCGGCCCCATAGGCCCCGCGAGCGACGAAGGGGTCGACGAACGACCGAGTCCCAGTTTCCCTGTTGCCTTCAGAGTTCCTCCCGAAGTAAAAGCCGCTGAGCAAGATGCTTTGTT
>JBBQAD010000096.1:0-9417 GCA_038315885.1 Fibrobacteria bacterium
AGGCATTTGTTAGATAATCGGAGTGCTTAAACAAGCACTCCATTTTCTTTTGTTCAATCCCAACTCAATTAGAAAATTTTCTCGCGCTATACTTAGTCAGCTTAGAGCTCGTAGAATTATAAACCGATGAGCTGTGATATGTGTCTTTAAACACATTTAGGTTTGACCTATCCGGAATACAACCAGTAATACAGTTCAGATTTCTCTGTGTTCCGTCCCCTCTCCGAGTGTAATATGCAGCATGCGACTAGGCGAGTAAACCATAGCTCGATGCCAAATCCCCTTGGGAATGATATAAGCTTTGCCCTCATCGAGTTTAATCGTCTGTGTACTGTCGGGATACTCCATCAGCATGTCCAGCGAGCCGTTTAACAGGTAAACGAACTCATCGCCTTTGGGGTGCATTTCCCAATGGGGCCAGTCACTTAGAAACTCAAATTCCATGACTAACCAATCTTTACCAAATTGGTTTAATTCATTTTGGGGACGCTTCCAGATCTATAGGGTTAAGGTTTCATCAACCAAGAAAAGTTCGTTGAGCTCAAGGCCATTCTCCGTTGTCCTACTCCGAACGCCCACTTTAGGATGGTCTATAACGCCCACGGTGGGGAATACGCTCCAGCCCTAGGGGCATTTTCTAGGAATAATGCCGGATGCTCAAAAGAATCAAGCTTCTCATAAAAGCAACGCCTCTCTTCAAATTGATCAATACACTTTCGAAATTTCGAGGTTTTTAAAGTGATACAAACCTAAAAATTTCAATTTCTTAGCCAGAAAATTTACTGGTCCATTAATTGCGTAGGGATTGTCTAGGCACACAATATGATTACAACTGAATACAAAATTGACCCCGGCTCACTGAAGCAAACAGTTAAAAAACCGGATCAACTAAAACAGATGCGGGCTAAGCTCGCTCAAGGCTCAAATATCGAATTCAAAGAGTTCAGACATCAGTCTCTCCGCAAAAGAAATTACCGAGCCTATTGGGTAGGAGCATTAAGTGCTTTTTCATGTCTGGTACTCATGAATACTGCCAGTATCAGTCAAAGAGCCATTGAATTCTCACGGCCCTTGCTACATCGCGGCCCCATTACTCTCTCTGTACCCACATCGGGAATGGATATCAACCAACAAGCCTTATACTGGACCTATGCTCTTTATGACTTTGATAAACTAGTCGAAGTGTATCACGTTTCAACACAATCCATGGTCAACACCAATTTGGCACGTACCAACCTTCGAAATTTATTACAAAAAGTTGACCCCTCAACTTTTACAACTATTTCAAAATATGGTGCAGTAGAAGGGCTTCGCTTATGAAATTGAACACCCAATCTGGTTTTGGTTTGGCTGAAGTGCTTGTTTCAATGGTAATTTTAGCCATGGTTTCATCAGGTGTTTTTCTCATGCTCAGAAACCAAAATAAGGCTAGTGTAGCCGGTTCCGACATTACCATGAGCACTCATTTAGGAAAGCAGACTTTGGATTCGTTAAGAGTATCGTCCTTTCGATATATCAGTTCTGGAAACGATACAATAAATTCACGGTATATCAGAGATTGGAAAATTAGCACGGGATTTGGCAGAAAATCAATAAATGTTACCGTTTATTGGCCTTTGACCGGAGACCATTATATTGCAATGAATACCATGCTAAGCGATGATCAATTCAAGGTGGAATGAGTATAAAAATGATTTTCAATAAAGACCCACATGTAACCAAAAATCAAGCAGGTATTACTTTACTTGAAATGATGATTGCTTCATCATTGGGTATGGGAATTCTTGCCGCATTGTTCATGCTCTTTGATTTTAATGGAAAACAGACTATGCACATAAAATCTCAGGCTGAATTGAGAAATATGCTTACGCTATCAGTAAACCAGGTTGGTCGTCAAATTACCAAAGCAGGCTATGGAACAAAAGAATTGGAATCTATTGTTCGGAACCCTGGACCTTCTACTGATACATTAGTTATTTATCAAAATTTATCTGAAATAAAGTCGACGCTGAGCCGTGATGCAGTCGCTGGAACTAAGTATATTTTTATTGTATCAGACTCTGGTTTTAAGTCAGAGGCCTACATCGGGTTTACCTTTTCAGGCGTTCAAGAAATTCATAAAATAGATGACATTAATTCTGCCGGAGGAGATTTTCTTATCGAAATCCGTGGTGTACTTGCTAATACCTTTTTAACGGGAGAACCGAATATCTACCCTATCGATAAGTTTAAATTATTGGCAGATAGTGCAGATAATCAAATGTATGTGTATAAAAATGACCAAATGATGTCACAATTGCATAATGTATCTGCATTTAAGGTTAATTTTAGGAAAAAAGACGGTACGATAACCAATAATTTTTTTGAAATTGCAAGTCTTAATTATGCCATAACGGGAAAATATAAAGAGCATCAACAAAACTTGAATCTTACAATCTCATCAACTGTAATTCCGAGGAATCGTTCATGATCAACAAAACTAAAATAAAATATTTTAATTCTGAAGCCGGAATTAGTACTCTTCCCGCTGTGATTACCGTGGCTGTAATACTTGGTATTTTACAAGTACCCTTATTATATAAGGTTAACAGCAGCACTCAATTTTCGGGAACTCAAAAGGTTGATATGAGTGCTAAAAGCATGGCGGAATCAGGAGTTGAACAGGTTATTGCCGATATTGGACTGAAAAAATTACGAATAAAACCTACAACCGACACTCTTGCCTATCACAATATGACATTGGGAAAAGGAAAATATTCTGCTCAGGTAACCACTTACTCCACCTCACCTGAACGTGTGCTCGTGAAATCGGAAGGGCAGTTTCGCGGTACTAGCCAAGGGGTAACAGCAAAATTAGAGTTGATCCGAACTATTTCGGAAATTCCCTATAGTACAGCCAAACAAACTTTGTGGGGTATAGACAACTCTACTAGAACTTTAATTCACTATTCACTCGCGGAACGAGATTCAGGTTTTGCTTGGGTTCATCCGGAAGGTTTAGTCGATGTCGGCACTGTGTCATCTTTTAATGTTGATGACTTTACTGTTGCCATTAATGGAAACATGTATTTTATCAATAATGTTGATAGCTCAGTGTTATATAAAATTAGACCAATGGATTTAGATGACAATGGCGCGACTAAAGTACCTGCCCATTCTATAGGAGCCACTGGATTAGCAGCAGGGACAGATAATCAGATTCGCGGCTTGATTTTTGTAAATGGAGTACTGTATGCAGCTACCTGGAGAAGCAAAATTATTTATGAACTGTCTCTTGCAACTGGTGCAGCCACGCCCGTATGTACACTGAAGGTAGCTGGAAATTTTGAAATTGATGCCATGACAGTGGGGGATGACGGTACTGTATATATAACAAGAACTAATGGAGGCTCTGAACTCTGGCAATTTGATGATTGGGCTGGAAATATCTCAATGGTAACCCCCATTAGTGCTGGTATCAATAAGGTAAGAGCAATCTCAGGACATCCCAATGGGTATATCTATGCAAATGATGGAGCGGCCTGGTATAGAATTGACCCAGTTGCCAAATCATCTACTCTTCTATTTGCTTATGTAGCTGATTTGCGAGGTATGGGATTTGAATATGAACGAGAGCACTATCTTTTCGATGGCACCCCCTTAAGCAAAAAAACCAGAATATGTCATATACCTGCTGGGAATCCAGCAAACGAACATACCATTGTCGTTGGAGGTGGCGCGGTAGCAGCGCATGTAGGTAAGCATGGAGGCTGTTATGTTGGTTATTGTGGACTTGCTTTGGCAGACTCAACTGCCTGGGTTAGAGATACAGTTGTTCAAGTTAGAATCATTTCTTGGGAAGAAGAAAAGGGAATATAGACCGAAACCAGAGAAGGTAAATATCATCACTTACCTTTCTGTCTAACAAGAGCACAATTGCAGTTTAGTTGCGAAACTAAATCATTTTTTCCCAAGCGCATCAAACCAACCATAAGGTGTGACGATTTGCAGGGAATTGGAGTTTTTGCGTGCCATTCGGATGGCTTGATTGTCGAAGGACTGTATTCGACCCTTGTGTATATTCAAAATAGTGGTCGACGCCCCCTCCTTAATCTCATCCAAATTGGATGGTTCTGTACCTTCCCAAAGGACTCCACGCACCCAAAGCAGCCCCGGAGCGCCTGCGTATTTCATGTAGCCAACCACGATTTTATCCAGATTGTATGTATCGCTTCCCCAATCATGTGATATAATCGATTTCCCATCTATAAATACTGTGAGTTTATTTGACTTGATGCTTGCCTTCATGGTGTGTACTAAAGACTTGGCACCCCACTGATAATCAGGTACACATCTGTTTTCTTTGCGGGGTTCAGTTGCGGGTTTGCCGGAGGGACTCGATAACAACTTGAAACCCGTTTTATAATTGGAATAGCCAAAGCGAACGGCAAAGTGACCTTTGGGCCCTAAACCTCCCCAGATTTCCTGTTTGTCTCCGGGGACTTGCTTTGGCCAATCCACATTGGTGAACCATAATTGTCCTCCTCCTTCTGAAATTGCCTTTCCGAAGGGAAGAAAGATTTGACCGTTTTTTCCCGAATCCCAACCGCCGGAAACAAAAGAGCCGCCATTCTTAGTTCCCAATGTTTTTCCATCAGAAAAATCATCGACCAGTATTACAGCTGCACTTGATAAACTGATACTAAGAAGCAGGCTAAAAAAAAGTTTGTGCGTTAACATCGTCAATCTCCCTCTTGAAAAAAAGCGTCCTATTCCTATTTGGAAAGTTGTCTACGCTTTTAAGACTTTCAATCTAGGGTAGGGAATGGAAATAAATCAAATTAAAAGGTGCACAAAAACAAAAATTGCACTAATATTTATTAGGAGCCAAAATTGCACAAAAAAACCTTAGAATTCCGAAACTGGTTAAAAAGCGAGATTGAAACCCTGCGGCCTGGTACGAAATTGATGAATTACCGGGAAATGGCAGTTCGTTGGAAATTATCGGGACAGACAGTTCGATCAACAATTCAGGATTTTTCAAAACAAGGTCTACTAACTGTTACACAAGGTCGCGGCATTTTTCTGCCTATCCGGAAGGACGAATTGCCCCAAGCTCTTCCTGAGGTGAATTCATCTTCGATGAGCGTGGCTGATGCGGTCTATGAATTTATTTGTAGTGGCACATACCGAGTTGCAGAAGCGCTCCCTTCAGTTAAATACTTGTCTCACCAATTTGGTGTATCACGCAGTACCGTGATAAGTGCTTATCGACAACTGCGGGAACGGGGACATGTCACAAAAATCGGCAAAACATTTTGGGTAGGGGGCCCCGGATTGGTTCCAGGAACCGGTAAATTAAGGGAGTGCTGCTTTCTGTGTTTGGCATCGGAAAATATCTCCAGAGTATTGAATTTCGAATATTGGGCCCCTGCCTATAAAAAAATGTTTCGCGATCTGTCTGCGCAGGGCTATAAAATAAGCTTTGTAACAGTGAAAAATGCTAATGAACTTAAAAATTGGATACAAGGCCAAAGCAGCCTTCCCGCAGCAATTCTTATCTATCGCATACAGTCAGAAGAAATGCTGAGAGACTGGATTTCTGAACTGAAATGGATGGCTCCCATATTGGAGAAAGACCATGTTCAATGCGTTTTAAATATTGGAAAAACACGGACAATGGGAAAATCGATTCCCAACTATTACACCAGACTTTCCCATGGGCATGCGCTTACATCCATGATGAGAAACTTGGCAGAATATCTGGTTAAGCATGGTTACCATCGAATCACATTATTTTTTGATGAAGAACAGGGACAGGGTATTCTCTGGTTGGTATCTCTTTTTCGGATTTATCCGGACTTAAAATCTCTGGTCAAGACTTTGGAATTTAAGGTCATCCTCAGACTAGCTAATCCTAATGAAAAATTGGATCAGCTTAAAGAAAGAATTGGTAAAAATCGCAGTCGCGAGCAAATTGAAAAAGTTTTAAGCAAATACCGGCCAATAACGGAGTCGGATATTTTTCATCTGATACACTCTACAAATAATATTGAACAAAATTATCCAGAATTGCCCCGTGGCGGAGCCTGGATTTTTTGTGATGCAAAAAATGCAAGTCAGGGATATCAATGGTGCAAAGACAAAGGGTATTCTATACCAGATGAACATACCATCATTACATTGCAAGATTCTCCAGACTGCTACGCATCTGGAGTGTCAGTCCTGGTCCCCGATTGGGATCGAATTGGATACTTAATGGCACATGCTTTGATTGGCGATTTTAAAGTACCCCTAAGCAGTAAGGGTTTTATTCGTACCAGCCCCATTTTACATCGAAGGCTGACCACAGGGTTCTAGTAGTAGCCTTAAAAACCTTCTGAGAGTTTTGCGGCATCTGATCATTTGTATTACTTGTCAGTAAATAAGAAAAAACAAGTCAGAGAATTAAATAATTATGGGTTCAAGTTTTCCTTAATGAAATAGTCGTCAGTTATTCATTAACCAAAAAAAAGGTTCAAATTTAAATTTTTCCAGCTTTATCTTGATTGCATTTGCTAATCTCATATTTTAAGGACATACTCTTTGCAATACAGAGAACGAATTGATAATAGTCATACTACTGATTTAGTTCCCACCGCACTGGAATTTTTAGAAGTTACACTAAAAGCAAATTGGCGATTGAGTGGAAGATCATTGCTTCAATTGGATGAAGGAAGTTATGCGTGGATTAATAGGGAAACTGTCGAGTAGAAGATTTTTGGACCTTCCAATTTAGTACTCCATAAATCCATAAAAAAGTCCTGAAGCCAATTAAAAAACCTTGTATTTTCGAAGTTGGAGATCGAATATGCAAGGAGAAATTCCCAGGATAGGCTAAATAACCATAAAAACAAGACTTTGTACTACATGAGAGTTTGCAGAGTTCGGAACAAATTTCCAGCTAAAACAATTATTTACTTTCTCCTAGTATGGACCAATTCTTGCCCTTGATTACATAACTCCAAATTGGCAATATTCGATTCAGTTTGTCTGTGGCGGTACTGTTAAGCGAATATCCATTCACTTTGTTCTTATCAATTTTTGTTGGTACTGCGGCCTTGACTAAAAACATATAGGTTTCTTCAATCCGAAGACCTGTCACCAAATATTCGCTTTTGCCAGCAACTGATACACTTTTCTGAAGACCTTGCCAATCATGAATTTCAAGGGTGCTTGCGCCGTTAGGAATAGGTTTCACCAGATAGCTGGTTCCAGGTTTTTCTGCCCAATTTTGTGCATTGGTGTAAACCCAAAGGGATTTGTTATTTCCCGTTAACAGATGCTGACCCGTCCCTTTTGAAAAGAAAGGAACAAAATCCAAACCCTTGGTTAACAAAAGCAGACGCTGAAACAATTTCCCTCTAACGCTGGGTGTCCAGGGTGACGTTTTTTCGGTCATACCAAAGCTCATGGCAAATGAATTGGAAGGGTTTCGAAGGATAAACAGATCAAAAGGCATGGCTGTTGTGACAACATATTGGCCTTTGCTGCCGCGTACCCCCATAACATCCCAGAAAAGTGTAAGCCAGCTTTTCGCTGCAATGTTTTCATCGTCATGATTAGCATTGTACTCGGTTGTGTAGAAGGGAATGTCTCTTGTGATACCATAATCAGATTTAATTAGATCGTAGCGGTATTGCTGGGTATTTTTAAGCTTATCGGACACTGTGGTAACATCATTCCAATAGGTGTGAATATCAATGCCATCGAGGGTTCCATCATTCAGTAGATCTACAATTGAGTGTAGCACATGGGTCGGTACATCGAAATTTCCAACATACTTTCCTATAGCTCCAGATGGCATCACAGGGCCACTAGTGGAAACTATTTTTGGAGCATTGTAGAAGAAATTATGAGCCTGATCTTCAAAATCCTCGGAATAAATGCTGCCATTTTCTGTTTTCATCACCACATTGTCTAAATAGGCCGAAGAATGTTGTTTTACTTGATGGGGGTATTTTTGAATGAAACTCAGCTCTAGAATCCGCAGTTCCGTTGCCCCTTCGGGAAGTGTAAACGTTTTTGTTAGATGCTGGAACTGCTTGTCAACATTGCTGTCGCATTGTAATCCGCCCGACCAAACGGTGCCCTTGTCAAATGTCAGGCCGATGCTGAAACGTATTTCACCTTTTAATTTTTCTTTCAGACCAAAATCGAAATCAACCGAAATTTCTTTGCTGCCCGATTGAAGTTTTACTTGCCCAATTTCCATGTTTTCTCTGACCTTAGTAGTGGTTGTCCAAAAAACCGGGATATATCCCGCTGGCATGGCTTTTAAATTTTTGTTTACACTGTGTACACCATCGGCCATCCCTTTCATTACATCACGGTATTCTTCCATGGTATAGGGTCGCCAATTATTGGCCTGCCAATAAGGCTCATTCAAAGCAGTGTAGGTGCGCACCCCAATGTTTTTTATACCATTGGACAATAACCAAGAGCTGTTGGGAGAAAAACGCTCAGCGAAGGCTCGACCGATTTCTTTCCAACGATCGTAGCCACCCAAATCAAATTGCTCACCGCTTCGTTTCATTCCAAAACGTGTGTAATACTCGAAGAGAATTAGGGGTTCAATCCCGTTCTTTAGGGCTGCAAGCACTTCTTTATCTAAGGATTCAGGGTTTGCCTTAGTTTTATCCCAGTATTGGTTTGTTCCGATTCGCACCATTCCTAGCCCAAGAGTTTTCATATGAGGGTAATTTTCTAGATGCCCTCCATTGGCTCCTGCCATTAGTGGCACATCGGCAAGAACTCCGACAGTACATAGAGCAAGCCACGATATAAGCAGAAGAAGATTGACGCGAGTAAATATTGAATTGATTATGATTCTCTTCATGGTTTACCACTCCTTCCCGTATTGACCATTTACATGCCAATTTCCATTTTCGTATTCAAAGATCACAGTATTTTTATTTTTAGAGGATTTCAGTTTTTTGAAAGTGTCATCCCTGTGATTATTTTTTTCGGAAAAGGACAATGGAATCGCATTTGGATCATATTGACTGAGTTCATCAAAAACAATGCTATCCAGGTAAACAGTCAAAGTTCCTGATTTAGAGTCGGCACGCCCCACTTTGAAGCCTGCCTCAATTATGTAATCATTGGTCTGAGGCAATTCGATTTCACGGCTGTAATCAATCCAATTCTTTCCATATCCTCCCCGGATCAATTTCTTTTGGGAAAAATTGGTTTTTGTTTTCTTACCCGTATTGTCAGCATAACTCACAAAGCCCTGAATGTAGATCGTATCTTTTTCACTTCCATCGACGGACACTTGTCCGCTCATTCTCATTTCCCAACTGCCAGAAGAGGCTTTCAACTGAGGAGGAAGGTCTAACTTCAGCGTTTGTGTTACATTACCGATTTCAATTTTCCCCACAAAGCTGCCCGCATTGA
>JBBQAD010000183.1:0-7153 GCA_038315885.1 Fibrobacteria bacterium
AATTGCGACACATGCTCAGGGAAAGCATTTATACACTGAAGAAGATGCCATCGAATATTTGCCATGGCGAAATTTTTCAGACCACAAATATACGGCTGGAAAAGTTCTCATCATTGCGGGTTCCCGTGGCATGCATGGGGCAGCAATACTAAGCGCCCAAGCCTGCTTGCGCGCTGGAGCCGGAATGGTACGGGTCATGATTCCGGGGGGAATCTATCAGGCGGTATCCGCAAATTTAATCGAAGCTATACTGGAAGCAAGTGAAGATGATGCGCCTTATTTTATGCAGAAACATGTAAAATGGGCTGAGAGTCTGATGGAATGGCCTGATGCGCTGGTGATTGGACCTGGTCTTGGTCGCACAGAAGAAACATGTCAATTCTTACTGCAACTCTGGAGCTCAAGAAAAAAGCCCTGTGTACTAGACGGAGATGCGCTGTGGTTTTTGTCACAGAATTTCGATATGCTCCGGAAAGGAGACCCCGAAGTCATTGTTACTCCCCACGCAGGCGAGTTCAAAAAATTGGGAGGCGAGTATAACTATAACAGTCCGGAATATCTCATTAAAGAATGCTCCCGAATTGCTAAAGAAAGACAAATTCACGTATTGCTAAAAGGCCCAAGCAGCCTATCGGTTTCACCTGATGGCCATGGAGATATATTAACAGTAGGAAATCCTGGTATGGCCAGCGCCGGCAGCGGTGATGTACTCACTGGCATCATTGCCGCCTTTTTAACCCAAGGTCCCGCAAAAGTAGCGGCCCCCCTGGGAGCCTTTGTCCATGGGCGCGCTGGAGACCTAGCCCAAAAACGCTGTGGAACCCTTGCGATGACCGCTTCCGATATAATTCGGAATCTGCCCGCCGCTCTCTCAGGCCTGGAGGATTTACAGAAGAAAAGGCGAATCTAGACTGAACTGATAACAATAGTTTAGTTTGCCGTCATTCTCTGTGCTACATTAGCTTATCATTTTCCGAATATACACATTGATATTGTAATCTATTAATATCATCCCTTATTTTTAAACCGTGTCTGAATGGACTTTGCTAAAGCTGCATTACACGAGATTCCGCTGCGTTCATGAATTCCTGGCTTTCCCTGGATGGAACTGAAGACTCCTCCTGCTTCTGGAATGATGATACCAAAAGGCGCAATGTCCCAAATTTCGACCACCGGGTCGACCATCAATTCTGCTTTTCCGGTTGCTACCAAAAAATGACCGTAACAGTCTCCCCAACCTCGCGCCAAACCCGCCTTCTGTCTTATTGTTGCCCAGGGTTTTCCATAGCCTTGAGTTTCCATAGTATTTTCACTGCCGCAGAGTACCAGTGCTTCCGAAAGATTTGTTACTCTGGAGACCATACATTTTTTTCCATCGACTTTTGCTCCTCCCCCTTTGCTAGCTAAAACTCGATGACCTAAAGCCGGCAAATCGACTAAACCCAGAACAGGTTCACCATCTTCGAGCAAAGCCAACAAGGTCCCAAATAAAGGTACGCCGTGAATAAAGGCTTTAGTTCCGTCGATGGGATCTATCACCCATTGCCGTCCCGATTTTCCGCTTTGTTTTCCAAATTCTTCACCTATGATTCCATAGTCTGGAGTTTCTTTCAGCATACATGTACGCATAAATTCTTCAGCCGTCTTGTCAGCTATGGTTACAGGGGTGTTATCGCGCTTCCATTCCACTTTAAAGTTGCCCTGAAAGTGTTTCAAGATCAATTTTTTAGCCCGGTCTGCCATGTAAACAGCCAACTTTAGTTCGTCTTTAAATGTATTTGGCAAAATCTCTCCTTAGGCTCTTAATTTTCTTGTCTCTTATTTTCTCGTTGCAGGTTTTCCCCAATTTGTTTTCTCAGCAACGCTGCCCGGGAGATAGCTGCATCTCCAAAGCGGTTTTTAACGGCATCGAGAGCCCGGTCCAGTTTGTTATTCTCTGGCGATGTAAACAAATTCATCTGCTGCACGACTGATTCAAAATTTGAAAGTCTCACACCCAGCAGCCGAAATTTTCGTGTGTTTTTTCCATCTGTTTTTACTTCAGGGGCAGAACCTGGTAAAACCGCCATTTCACAATAGAAGCGCCGCACAATATCGTAAATAACACCGCTGTTGTTGCTGGGTTCTGGAACTGTTTCTGACCGCGAATGCCTCGAAAAATTGGGATCACGCCACACCAGACTAATCGTCCTGCCCGATAGGCCCTCTTTTCGTGCTCTGCGAGCCACTCTATCACTCAATTCCAGAAGCAGAGTCAGGTTAGCTGCCTTATGCGAACTATCCCGTTCAAAAGTGACCTCATTGGATATACTTTTTTCTCTCCATTCATTTTTAATTTCTCTTTGATCTTCTCCTTCGGCTAAACTCCTTAAATGGCGTCCGTATACATCGCCGAAATGGGAGCAAAGATCCGGTTCTGGATACATACGAAGCTGTTTGACGCTGTAGATTCCGAGGCTTTGTAAGGCACTGACATTTTTTTTCCCGACTCCCCAAAGTTTACCAACGGATAATGGATCCAGGAATTCTCTTTGACTGCCGGTCTTTATCCAGGTGAGTCCATTTGGTTTACCAGCTTCACTGGCCAATTTTGCTAAAAATTTATTGGGAGCAATACCGACCGAGGCTATCAATCCGGTCTTTTCTACAATGTAACTCTTTAGCCTTAGGGCAGCCTGGGGAGCATCTCCAAACAAGCCGCCGGTACCCGTCATATCGAGAAAAGCTTCATCAACTGAAATCTGTTCGATAAGCGGTGAAAACTCAGTGAAACAGTCCATTATTTTTGCAGAATAGTCTGAATAAAGAGAATGTTGGGGATGGATATAAATACCATGGGGACATTTCTGATGGGCTTGCGATGTCGGCATAGCAGAATGAACCCCAAATTCTCGAGCTTCGTAAGAAGCTGCACAGACAACCCCTCTGGCTCCCAAACCCGCTACAATAAGGGGTTTTCCTCGATATTCGGGATGTTCCAATTGCTCAATGGAGGCAAAAAATGCATCCATATCGACATGGAAAATCAAACGATTAGACTGGTTCATTTACTCCGTCGCACAAAAAAGCAAAGACTCCTTGAAAATTACTTTGTTGGCAGAGGGAATAAGTGATGCTTTTGTACAAGTGCCTATGCTACATTTCGGACCAATGCGAATTTTTTGTTTATCCGACCCGCATCTTTCCTTCGGTGTGGTGGGAAAAGAGATGGACCGATTTGGACCCCAATGGGTCAATCATCCAAACAAGATTCTTCAGGCCTGGAATGAGCGGGTCAGTTCTGATGATATCGTATTGGTTCCAGGAGATATCAGCTGGGCCAAGAAATTATCTCAAGCCCAGGCAGATTTAAACTGGCTTAGTGATTTACCGGGCCAAAAAATACTGCTGCGAGGCAATCATGATTATTGGTGGGAAAGTCTTACCAAAATGCGCCAGGCCCTTGGCACCCGTTTACATGCGATTCAAAACAATGCCATTGTGATTAACAATGTGGTTTTTTTTGGAAGCCGCCTATGGGATTCCACCGAATATAGCGTAGAAGAAATAATTGATTGGGACCCGGCCAAAGGACGAATGCCAGTTGCGAAATCGAAACAAGAAATACTGGATCAGGAGGAGCGTTACAATCGGGAATTACAACGTTTAAAGCTTTCCATTGAAAATATTCCGACAGGTTTTACTGGGCCTCGTATTGCCTTGTGTCACTATCCTCCCCTGGGCAACCAGCTTAAGCCTACTCGTGCCTCTAAATTGTTAGAAGCAGCAGGCGCCAGCCATGTGGTCTTTGGCCATTTGCATTCGATTAAAGAAGAATTAAGGGGAAAGTTATTTGGAGAAGCCAGAGGAGTAAAATATCACCTGGCTTCTTGTGATTACATCGATTTCAAACCAATTCTAGTGGCAGAATTATGCTGATTTCAATCCGTGACTTACAATAGGGCATAAAAAAAGGCGGGTTAAACCCGCCTTTAAAATTTTAATCGGCCTGATTTCTTAAAAAAGCCGGTGTGTCATAGTCAATATCAGGGTCATAGTCTACAAAGCGCCCACTTGCGTGAGAACCGGAGGCTTGACCCTTAGACCGATCATGTTTCTCTGAAAAAATGACATGCGTCTCATCTTCGCGAGCCGCTCCCTGCTTATTAAATCCACCCGGGCTTGAATTGCCCATGGGAATTCGGGTAGCAGGAGGAATTATGACTTCTTCTACTATTTGTGCGGCTCGTTCCTGATTTTTCGCGGACGCACTAGAATTGTGTCCAGACTTTACAAAATTCTCCGGAGTTACGACTCGCTTGCTTTGGTACATCGCTGAGTTCGCAGCAACATTAGTTTGTCCCGAAGAGGAGGGATGCTGTGGAGCTGAGTTTACATTGTTATTGTTAACATTGTAGTTCTCAGCATGAGCCTGAGATACATTGATCTGCGGCTGACTTGGCCGAGAAAGCGGTGCAGAAATTCTTTCTACCACGGCTTCGGCTGTAGGTTTAAAGGGAATTTCCAAAGGAATTTTTTGTGATTCTTGACCAAAACCGGTGGCAATCACGGTTATCGTGATCTCGTCTTTCAACTCTGGATTGATGACGGTACCAAAGATGATGTTCGCATTGGAATCTGGGCCAATCGCTTCATAAATGAAATTCATGGCATCATTTACTTCCATCATGGTGAGGTCATCACCACCGGTAATATTGATCAATACTCCAGTCGCCCCAGCAATGCTGACATTATCTAGCAGTGGCGAATGGATAGCCCTATCGGCAGCCAAAGTAGCGCGGTTGTCACCTTTGGCAAATGCAGTGCCCATTAAAGCATCTCCACCTTGGGACATAATCGTTCTAACATCGGCAAAATCAACTTGAATGTCACCATGTTTCAGAATGATATCTGAGATCCCTTTGGTAGCCGAGGTTAACACTTCATCCGCTTTTTTGAAAGCTTCTCTGAAGGGGGTGTTTTTCTCAATGATGGAAAGTATTTTCTGATTGGGTATGATGATAATGGTATCGACATGTTTGCGCATGTTTTCGAGACCATATTTTGAATTTCGTTCGCGTACCGGCCCCTCGAACAAAAAGGGTTTTGTTACAACACCCACAGTTAGTATTCCCAATTCATGAGCAATTTCAGCTACCACTGGAGCTGCTCCGGTACCGGTTCCGCCGCCCATTCCCGCAGCGATAAAAACCATATCGGCACCTTCCAGGCATTCACGGATTCTATCTCTATCCTCCTGTAAGGCCATTGCACCAACTTGGGGATTCGCTCCCGCGCCAAGACCTGCGGTTACCTTATCGCCAATCTGAATGCGCACATCGGCCTTGTTGTGATCAAGTGCCATTGCATCTGTATTAATGGCAATAAATTCCACTCCTTGCAGGCCGCTTTCGACCATGCGATTAACTGCGTTGCCTCCGGCACCGCCCACGCCAATTACCTTGATTTTGGCAACTGCGCTGAATGTTTCATCCAACGTAAACTGCATGACTGCCTCCTATTTTAAAATTCTTCTGTTTTGCTAGTGTAAGTCTCATCGTTACACTAGACATACTGTTTCACCCAATTAGCCATCTTCTTGAAGATGTCCTTAAATTGATCATTACCCCCACGAAAGGAGGGATCTTCCTGACTTTGCATCTGCCGCATTAAACCATATTTCACCAAGCCCACGCCGGTGGCGTGAATGGGGGTGGCGACGGCGTCTACCAAGCCTCCAAAGCCCTTGGGCACTCCCAGTTTTACGGGAACTCCAAAAACCTGTTCAGCCAAGCGGGTGGCTCCGGGAAGTAAAGCTCCCCCGCCAGTTAACACAATTCCAGCCCCCAACATTTCGAGATAGTTGGTCTTTTTTAATTCGCGTAAGAGCAATTGAAAAATTTCATTCATCCGCGGTTCGATAATCGATGCTAACACTGTACGGCTAACTTCCCGCTGTTCACGACCACCCACACCGGGTACAGTGATGTATTCATTGTTCTCCAGACCCGAACGCGAGCAAGTTCCATGTTTGATTTTTATTTCTTCTGCCCGCTCCAGGGGAGTTCGAATTCCAATAGCAAGATCATTGGTAACATTTTTGCCCCCTAGTCCAAGGCTAAAGGTATGCCGAACGCTGTCATCCACGACGATGATCAGATCAGTCGTTCCGCCACCCATATCTATAACGGCTACACCAAGTTCCCGTTCATCATCTTCTAATACTGCATAGGAAGATGCTAGAGGTTCGAGAACGACGTCGGAAACCTTTAAACCGGCCTTTTCTACGCTTTTATAGATGTTTTGGACGGAAGTAACTGCTCCAGTTACGATGTGTACAATGCCCTCCAGCCTGACACCACTCATTCCAACCGGATCTTTAATACCCGATTGATCATCAACAATAAATTCCTGAGGAATGACGTGTAACATTTCCCTGTCCATGGGTATTGCCACCGCACGAGCTGCTTCTATAACACGACCCACATCCTGCCGGGTGATTTCATTGTCGGTTCTGGAAACTGCAATGACACCGCGACTGTTAAGAGATCGGATGTGATCACCTGCTATCCCAACCAAAACCGATTCAACATCAACTCCCGCCATTAGTTCAGCTTCTTCGATAGCTCTCTGAATTGAGCGCACCGTTTTTTCGATGTTAACAACCACACCTTTGCGTAGACCCTCGCTTGGGCTCGTACCGACACCCACAATCTTTAAATTGTTATTCTCATCGGCTTCACCTATGATGACCCCGATTTTTGTGGTGCCGATGTCCAATCCAACAATGGGAGGCATCATAGAGTTCTCCTTCGGTGATAAAATCGCTTTATCGCAGTGCCTGGTGTAAGTATTCTATTAAATCTAACTGAATTAACTGACATATGCATATCCATTATAACGTAAATCGATCAAATGGCCCTTCTTTAATTCTGAACCATGTTTCTCAAACAGCTGACGAAGAAATGAAAACATTTTACCTGCATCACCATCCAAATTGATTAGAACCCGAAATTGTCCATCTCGCCAGAAGACTTCTGCTTCATGTTGACCCCGCATGCGAATTTGTGAGAGATTGGCATAGATAAAGGGGTGCTGTTCTTTGCCTAAAATCAAGATCTCTGCTATGCGTGAAAGGCTGTTTGAATCGAGTTGATTTGCTCTTTCAACTATG
>JBBQAD010000258.1:0-5595 GCA_038315885.1 Fibrobacteria bacterium
AGTGATGCGATTGAATTGGAAGCGGGAATTTCAATGAGTTTACAAAAAGCCATCTACAGCGCTGCAGAAAAAAGTACGGAGGCACTACGCGAAATGTTGTTTCAGCAAGGAGGACAGTTTAGTCAATCTATCATGATAACAGTCAATGACGATCAAGTGGAATGGGATGAAAATCCAGAGCTGCAGCAGGGTGATCGAATCGGTTTGTACTCGCCCATGTCGGGAGGCTAGCTAGACTTGACTGTTATAGCCTTAAAAATTCCGGAAAGGGTAAAATGTCAGAGTTAACGACTGAGCTAAATCACGTTGAACGAGAAACATATGAATGGCAAATGTGGGTAGAGGGCTTTGGCGAAGAAGGTCAAAAACGGTTAAAGGGAGCCTCTGTTCTTATCTCACGAATTGGCGGCTTAGGCGGCGTGGTGGCTTATGAGCTCGCTGCAGCCGGAGTGGGTAAACTGGTGCTTGCCCATGCCGGCAATCTTAAACCGAGTGATTTAAATCGTCAATTGCTGATGAGCCACGCGGGTTTAGGTACATCTCGAGTATTGCAAGCCGCTGAGCGACTAAAGGCTTTTAATCCCAGACTTGAAATCGTAACGCTGGAGGAAAATGTAAACGAAGGGAATGTGTCTGCTCTGGTTTCGCAGGCCGATTTAATTGTTGATTGCGCTCCGCTGTTTGAAGAACGTTATGCCTTAAATGCCGAAGCCATGCGAAAGAAAAAACCCATCGTTGAATGTGCGATGTATGAGCTTGAAGGACAAGTTACTACGATGCAGTCGGGAAAAAGTCCATGTCTTCGATGCTTACATCCTAATCTCCCGAAGGCCTGGAAACGAGAGTTTCCGGTTTTTGGAGCGGTAGCAGGAATGATTGGCTGTCTAGGTGCGATGGAGGCGATAAAGGTTCTGTCGGGTATTGGGCAGCCTCTTTGGGGAGAGATGCTCAGCTGCGACTTGCGCAGCATGGCATTTCGAAAATTAAGGCTTAAGCAGCGAGCGACTTGCCCCATCTGCTTTGCTGCCTCTAGCCCGCATGAAGCCAATTCCTCCCACTAGGAAAAGTGCCAAGCCACCTAGCGTGTACCACATATTGCGAGATACCATTCCCGAACCTCCCGTTCCGGAAAAATCCTGTGAGGCGGCCATTACGGTTGCGCTGTCAGATTCTGAATTACTGACTGCCTCATCATTGGTCATGGAATCACTGTTTTCCATCAGCGTCACTGCTTCCGGTTCTTCTACAGCAACTGTTTTTTCAGGATCCTTTTCCTCTTTGGCTGTTGGTTTGGGCTCCAAACTTGGCTTTGCTTGCTCAGTTATCGGTTTGTATACAAAGGCTTTGGCTACTGAGCTCTCAACCGCTTTTTCTTCTGCGACTGCCGTTTTCTGATTCTTGCTTGGCGGGGTCGACGTTGCAACAATTTTTTCTGTCGCTTGTCCATCTACGAAATCAGAAATACCGGTCAAAGGCGGCAGTTCGCCTACTGGCCTCCGATCGTAATAAAAACTCTCCCAATCGGCGGTCAATAGAATATCGAATCCGGGATTTTCTTCTTTGATTTCACAGGAGCACTGTCCGCATAAGAAAATCACTGAATTGACAACATTAGCCACAGTAATCTGGTCTCCAGTCAGTGCGGGCAAAACCCGACCCCGACCAAAAACAGCAAATGCCATGGGCTCCTTCATGGTGAGCAACTTGGGCTCGCTGTGACGAAGCATTTCGCGCAACCATTTTTCATTCGTATCACTGTGTGAAATTTTCACAATTCCAAATTCAATTCGCATCTCTGGCGCGGCACTGGGGTCAAACCAACCTGGTAATTCATCTTCAGGCATGTCTGGAAGTTTCACTGTTTTCGTGGCTTGGCCAATTCCCTTGTTCAATTGCTCCAGCGCAGCGGCATCCTTGGTCTTGTCTCCGCTTTCGAGAAACATCCAAACTGCGGTCTGCCCCTTTAGTAGATCATCCACCAACTCTTTTCTTTCCTTAGAGTGAAATAGCTCTTGTAAAGGCATATTGGCGATTGAGCCTGAGTAGAGATCGTGTTCTATACCTGAATAGGGAGGATAGCGCAAGATGGCCCATGGCAGGCTTTTGGGCTTTATTTGATTCCACAAAAACTTTGCTTGCTCATCAGTCGAATTTTTCTGATAAAATTGAATAGAGACATTATGGGTTAATCGTTGGGGTTTCAAGCTGTCAATTAGTTCGGGGTTTGAGACATAGCTAGCATGACTGGCAACATCAGCCAGCTTCTGCTGTTCGGCTTGGCTCAAGGTGCTGTCTAGCAGAATCACAATTTGAAAATCGTCTGCATGCCATCGCTCCATGGCATAGCGAAAGACTGGAATGACGCAGGCACTCGATAGCGAAATGAGAGCCAGACATACAGTTAATGCGATGAGTAAACAATTATTTCTTTGACCCTTTAACCATGCCATTTCGCTTGCTCCCAACTGATTTTCTAAGCTAAATTTCCATCGAAAACCCTTTTTTTGAAAAGGTTCTCCAGAACGCCTCCCTCTGAAAGACATTCCCTTACACTGTAGTCTGAAATACGACTGTCGTCCCATAAAAACGACATTTTTGTTTCATTATCACAAAACCAAATCACAATACGACCTAAACCTTAGCCTCTAGGCTTAAATGACTCAGAATTTTAGAATTCCATAAGTCAAAATGATTTTTATGTTAAATTGTTACAGAATTTTTGTTTAATGTAAAGTTTAAAATTAGGCTCGCTTCCCACCTGATTTTGGGGAATGAATGAAGAAAGCAGAATCTCTAGCTGATAAAATAGCCGATAAAATTCGCGAAGGAGAATATTCAAAAACGAACATGTTGCCCACTGTTCGCCATTTGGCTGAGCAATGGGAAACCTCCCTGGTCACCATGTCTGAAGTCTTGAAAATTCTGAGAGCCAAGGATTTAATTGCTATCCCGCCCGGGAAAAAGGGATATATCCTGGTAAATGGTGTTAAGCCTGTTAGGGTCGCACCGGTGATACCTAAGCATCGCCTTAGACATTTGCAAATAGCTGAAGATATCAAGCAGGAAATTTTAAAAAGTGAAATCACGACAACTGTGGCACTTCCCTCATTAAAGGATTATCAGAATCGTTTTTCGTGCACCTTTAGCACGGTAAAAGAAGCCTTCGTACATCTGGAACAACAAGGAATGGTACAGCGTCTAGGTCGGGGCTATGTGCCCAAAGTACCCGAAAAAGTTCAATCCAGGCAATCAACTATCTATATAGCGGGCAATCCAGAATCCTTCCAACATTTTCACCAGCATGTATACAGTCTGATCTATGCGATTGAGTATAACATTCGCAAATTGAATTGGAAGCAGTTGGAGATGTTCGTTTCTAAAACACCCCAGCGTGACCCCATGGTTCCGCCTGATGAACGTGTGGCAGCCTATTTTCATGTAGCTGGTTACCATTCACAGCATTGGTTTGAATTTTTCGATACAAAACCGAATGTACCTCTGATTATTTTCGATGCGACTGAACAGATCTATCGAAATCACACCAGCCATAAATTTGTCCGCGTTTTGACAGCCGATAATTTCACAGCCGGGCAAGAAGTAGCCAAGCACACTTTAAGTCTGGGGCACAACCACGCTGCATTTCTCAGTCACTTGCCAATTGAAAATGGTTGGAAAAAAAAACGGATGGATGGCATCAAATCCATCTATGAATCTCAAGATTCGCAAGCCGATCTGAGTTTGCAGGTTGAAATTCTAGAACTCAAGGATAATGCAGTGCGACCCCATCCCTCGAATCAGGTCGAAAAAATCAATGAGGTGAGCAAATTTCTTAGTGATAGCAAAGCCATTTTACCCCAGATGGTTCGCAATGAAACACACCAGATTTATAAAATACTCGAAAGCTGGGGCTTGGCCCAGGAAATGAAACCCATCTTTGATCGCCTTTTTGAACATATCGAAATCACAGTTTGGATTTGTATCAATGATGATCTGGCCGCGATAGCAGCAAGCTACATAGAGAACAGAAAATTCGAGCGACGGCCCAAAATTTCTTTGGTGGGTTTTGACAATAGCCGTTTTTCATATATACTCGGGCTCACCTCATATGATTTCGGCTTTCGTGAAATGGGTCACTTGAGCATTCAATGCTTGCTGCGGCCCTCTGAATTAAAGGCTACTCGACAAGGGGTAATTTACGTTCCCGGACAGATCCTACCGCGAAGTTCCACATTTAAGGTCCGATGATCTGTGACTATTACAGCTAATCCGTTTTGGTATTAAAAGCCATTATCCGCTGCTTTAACACTTTCATTCAATCCGTAGGGTGGTCGCGGTTTAGAATAATTTGATGTAGGCTCTGAAAGACATTCGTATCCGAAATCTTATCCATGTGCTCGCCTCTGTAACATTGTATACGAGCGCGCTGAATGCATTACTGAATGCGAAAAGCACGAAAAATAGTGCGCATCATTCCTAAACCAATACGATAGCCCGGAACTTGATTAAAAATATCCAGGGATTTTTCTTGGCTGACATCGTAACTCGGCAAAGGTCTGAGCAGTAGGAGAGCACCGAATAAGCGAAGTACTACCGACAGAAGAAAAAGACTTTGCAGAGGCCAGCCAAAGAGGATGGGCAGCCGGCTTACTAAAAATCCCCCCACGAGTGTAGCAATACAGACGCAGACCCCTGTTGTCGCGCTGGCAAAAGCAATCGCGCGATTTCTGTCCTCTATATCAGAAGCGGCCAACAAATAATTAAAATTTCCAATATTAAAGCCTCCCCATACTAGGCCACCATATAGATTAATCAGCCAAATTGCGTGTGGTGTCGACCAGATCAAAAAGGGTAGAGGAGTGAGTGTTACTAAAAAAGCACTGACCCGCAAAGTGCTTAGCGAACCATATTTGTCAGCCAGGCGCCCCCAGGCCCGCAGACCAATAATTTGACCAGTCAAGGTACAGCTGACCGCGATTGAAAATGTGAGATAGTCGAAGTGGAGGTCCCGCAAGAACCAGAGATTAAAAAAGGGTCCGGCCAGGGCAATCGCTCCCTGAAACAAAGCCAATGTGATACAGTATGAGAAAAAACCCCTTTGAGGCTTGAATGAAAATAAACTGGGTTTTTTTTCGATTTCTGAAATGGGAGATTCATATTGTTTTGAAATTAATTTGAAGGAACCAAAGCGAAAAAGAGAAGCGGCCAGAAAAATCCCCATAAATAAAAACCAAGGGGCATTTTGAGAGTTGAATTTTCGGGAGATAAAACCGGTAATCAGAGCGCAGAAGAGATACATTATACTAAAGAGCCGGGTTCTCCAGGCAAAGTGGCGGCCACGATATTCACGTGGAACCAGAATCGCCATCCAAGCCATCCATAGTCCACCTGTTACACTACCTGAGAAACCCATTATTATAAAAGTGCATACATAGAGCCATACTGCTTTTTGTCCCTGGGCAAAACCGGTAAAAGCCAGGGCGAAAAGCAGCAGTGCCTGCCAGCGCACAGAATGAAGCACATAGAACTTTCGCCCCCTTAATGGATTGATAAGACTTGGTAATACATATTGGCCTATTGCTCCCAGAAGCAGTGGCA
>JBBQAD010000490.1:0-2331 GCA_038315885.1 Fibrobacteria bacterium
CAAGTCAAAATTAAAATAGAGCACACGACCATGTGGGCGATAATGAACCCGATAGTCTACATAAGCTAAGGGACCAATTGTGCGCCAGGGATGGGTACCATCAATCCGATCGAATCGATTAGCTATTTCACGCTTACCAAGCATAGTCTCTTTAGAAATACTAGGGCTTGGTTACTAATTATGCAAATAGTATGCTGATATTATTCAATTATTGTGCGAGTATGTCAGATCTAACTCAAATAACTTAAATATTAAGCCACTAATTGTAGTAAAGCGGCTTATTGAAGACTGATTTTTAGATGTTATTCAATTCGGTTTCCGTAGGTATCCCAAACGGCATGGTAACTTTTACCTTCTGAATCCACTATATCACCACTTAAGCCTGAAGGACTAAAGCGTCCTAACAATTGAGCACTACCCGAAGGCTTAAACTCAGCATTCATATCAATTTGACCCGAACGGATATTTTCTCCCGGCATCAAGGCAAGAGAGGGTGTAAATCGAAGTCTGAGTTTCTTTAATGCACCCTGTCTTAATTCGGCGGAAGCTTCGAAGTTTAGCATCCGTAATGTTTCAGGTGACCAGGTAAAGGGAACCGTGGCAATCTTAAAACGTAACTCGAGGTGTTGCAGAGTATCGGATTCGTTGAAATCTGTGCTGAGCAATAAGTAAACGGTATCCCCTGGAAAAAAAGTAGAATCCCTTCGTGGGCCGCTAATTTCGACATGATTTATTGTACCGTCCTTTCCAATATGTTCCACTGAAAGATGATTGGGTAAAATCCCACTAGGACCATTAAAGAGACCGATATTGACCTCTTCTCTTACTAAACCTGCTTGGGCCGAATCGCCTGCTTTTATTTTTCGATAGCTAAAAAAACTGGTATCTCCTGGAATTTTTCTCCATAGTTTTCCCTTGCCATCAAGGTCTGTCCAGGCGTCAGCTACTAATGTATCATTCAATTTTCTTTGGATAATTTCCAGAAAAAAAGTCTTGTTGTCATCAATGGTTTCAAAATTCCCATCCTGTCCAGGTGCATCGTGATGGTTAATTGCCGTTCGTGTACCATCGGGATTTTTAAATTCCGTACTCTGAAAACGGTGATCAATCTTTCCATCGTCAGTGCTGTCGATATACTTATAGGCATGGGAAATTCCCAAGAAGGTCCACCGTATTATGCCAGAGCGTTTGTAGATCCATTCGTTATCCAGCACGCTGTCTTTGGCGGCTTCATCCCATCGTATCAACAAGGTATCTCTCACCTGGGAGAAAAAATCATCCTTAAAGCGAATTTGTAATACTCTGCCAGATACAAATTCACTGGAGTCGATTTTGACAGAATCATAATCGCTAATGGGTGCCATTGATTTGGATAGGGCAGAATTTTTTGGATTCAATAATTCGGGTCGTACACTTTGTTGTATGTTTGCATCAATATTCGCACTTTCATTCCACTTTTCAGCATTATCAGTCACTTTTTGTGCCCAAAAGCCCATGGCTTCGATGGTGTTGGGAAAATCCTGTGCTCCGGCCTGCTTTTCAGAGCCACCGGTTAGACAGCCTGTTAACATGCAGATAGGTGATAAAATCAAAAGATATAGGATGTGATAAATTCGGGCTATTCGGGCATTTCGCTTCATTTGCGGCCCCTCGATTTGGGAATATATTGCAGACTTAGTTGCATCACTTCGCTTTGATTGGAATCTTTTTTCACAATCTCCAAAACTTTATTACGTAGGGCTTCTAGCTCAGCCTGAATTTTAGCCTTCGCATCCTCACTGACTGTTAATATCATTGCACTGATATGCCGCTTGTCTGCCGGAATGCGCATCAAGGCATCAGAAGCCTGAAGTATCCACTCGCGATTCATTCTCCTCACCAAGTGTGCCATTGTGGCAGGGGGTTCGAGAAATCGGTTTACAGGGACATAGCGACCATTGGTTTCTTGACGCACCAATTTCCATTCGCTGAGCTCACGAATCGCCTTTTTCAATTTGGCAGGAGGAACAGGTGGATCTAAAAATTCACTGAGCTGAGTGTAATCGCCACGAAAATCCAAGGCCTCTACCGCTGCAACTAGCAAAGGGTATAGAGTGTCTTCGTAATACCGATTTTGCGCTGGATTCAGGCGTACAAAACTGCTGTGACTGCGCCGATTGAGAATATCGCGATAGTAACGCTGTTTCTCTTCAGGTTTTCGGCTCTGCCCATATTCGACCAATAAATCCAGATATTCCGCTTCATGGTTAGCTAGTTCAAAGATTTCAGAGGTGGCTTTTAACAATTTTCGGCTAAAGCTGCGTTTGGCTTTGATTACATCTAGCAAAAATC
>JBBQAD010000284.1:0-5312 GCA_038315885.1 Fibrobacteria bacterium
ATTACCCTTCCTGATACTGTAGAACCCGGTAAAACATTACAATTTAATCTCAAGGCAGTGGCAGGAGGCCAAAGTGAGAAACCCAAGGGAAGCCAGGTAGAGAAAACCGAGCTAAGGCTGTGGCTTGATATTGATGGCGATGGAACCTGGGACCTAGAAACAAAGCCTCTTGCAAGCGTTAATAGAGAATGGATGGCACCGAAAAGCGGTCAATACAATCTGATTGCTATTGTACGCGATTCATTGAATTGGGCAGATTCTGTTAGGATTCCCTATGTATCCAACTCCAGGGTATTGCTTAAATTTGAAGCTGATGTACACAAAATTCATTTGGCACAAGAAGTTAAAATTCATGCACGTGTCTGGGATAAAGATGATGCTCTGGATTCGGTTTGTTTTAGTAACACTTTAGATGGATTGAAAGAGTGTAGAGCAGATTTAAGTCTGAAAGCCGGGAAATTTGAACAAAGTTTCAGCAAAAAATCAAATAAACCCGGCCATTATGTAGCGAAGCTTTGTGCCTATTCAGCTGATAAACGAACACGCTGTGAAGAAATTAAAATAGAAGCCTACACTGCCGAACCGGAATGCCTGGCTGGAGAGAACTGATCCGCCATTCAAGGTCAGCCCATTGTAGTACGAGGCGATGGGAGAGATGTCGATGGGAATATCAGGCGTTGGGAGTGGGATTTCGACGACGACGGCAAGTATGAAATAGTTTCTGAAAAAAGTGGAACTTTAAAGTACACATTTACCAAAATCGGTCGCTATGATTTACACCTTAAAGTCACATCGGATGATGGAAGAAGTGTTTTGTGTACTAAACAGGTTGAAGTTAGCAAAAAATGAAAAAAATTATTTTCTGTTTATTACTCTTCTTATTCAGCATCAATCTTGCTAAGGCCGATAAAATTGTATTAAATACAGGAAAAATTCGTTATGGAAAAATCGTTCAGGAAAAAGACTCCTTAGTCGAACTGATTGATAATTACAGTCGGCCTCGAAAAATATCTGAAAGTTCAGTAGATACGATCGTCTATGATCCAGCCATGACAGAAGGCCGTGTACGCTTTGTTTATCGGAGGGGACAACCTAAAGATAGCAGTGGATACTTCGCTCCCCGCCATTCAGAAAAGCTTGACTTGGGTCTCAGTTACGTAACTGATTCACTGAGTGAAATAGATTTATTTTTTAATAATGGAAGCCATATTCGCGTGCTTCCCAACACGCATTTTCGTATTGAACAGGCTCCGAAAAAGGAAAATCAATCTCTTAATATTCATCTCTCCCAAGGCGGCATATATAGTATCTCCACGGAAACAGAAAGCTTGCTCAAATTTCATACTCCCGGTGGAATCGCAGTAGGTAGAGGAAAGTGTCGCTTTGCAGTACGAGCCTCCTTAGCAGATTCTTCGATTTTAATTGTATCCGATTTCGGAACAGTCGGATTACAGGAGAATTTGCTAAGCCCTGGAGAAATGGTAGTCGACCCCGACGCGGCAATCTCTTTTCAGCGGAAAGAAGGGGTATTTAAAAATCGGGAATTAGAACCGATCGTGCTAAGCCAAATGCGTGATGGAATCGCATCAATGGGTCGATACCGATATGAAAAAGTAAGCTACCCTGAAACGGGTTATTGGGCAAAGGCGCTTACGGGCTTGGGTTTTTTGACATTCTTTTATGGTTCAGCGATTGGTATTCTTGGATATGTTAACAATATCTAAGTATCTCTTCATTTTCCTTATTTTTCTGGTCGCAGAATTTAGCTGGTCCCAGTTTACCCAGTTCCAGGGAGGAAGCCTTTATTTTTCTGCAGAGGGGAATCTATCTCCTTTCGACTTGAGTTCTCCTAGCGGCGCGCGTGGTTCGATGGAAGCTATATCGACTGTTAATCCCAGCGCGGGGTCGCTCTTCGGAAACCCCGCTGCCTTAAGCCGAATAGATGGGCTTCGATTACAAAGCGATCTGTATTTACCGGGTTTAGGCTTAGGGGTCAGCAGCGAACGCACAAAAATTTTACGAAACCAAATGCGGGGTCCTATCGATGAATTTTTAAGTTCCGATGCCAATCATGTTGACAATCCTGGCTATCCCGATGTGTCAGTTGGTATGTATCAGGGTGCCAGCCTAAGCGGTTTTTCTGCTGCCTTTGGAAGTCCCCAATTCGCCTTAGCCGCTGGATTTCAAAGGCCTCTATATGGAAAAGTGGCCTTGGATTTAGGGGGAACTCGCTTGGGATTGGGTCTACCACTAGATGCAAGTGACCCCCTAAGCGATAGTCTGCATACCTTGTTATCGATTGACGCTTCCGCAGAAGGGGTTTTTGAAGTCAATAATTTTGCATTGGGAGCCGCCTTTAGCCCCTGGCCCTTTCTCAGATTGGGTTTAAGTTATCAGCATATCACTGCCGATTTTCTTTTAGATGCGTCGGCTCGGGTGGATGGCTTAATTCAGCGTTCGGGCCAGGAATCTTTTTTTAATGCCGAGGGCCTACCCTATAGTAACTCCTTAAATGCGGCAGCACGGGGCAGAGTGAGCGGGTCTTCTCATGGCTTTGTTGCCGGATCAAGTGTTCGCATCAATGAACATTGGGGTTGGGATGCCTTGTTATCAATTCAGGAGTCGCTTGCACTACGAGGTGACATTGAGGCCTATTATCATAAACTCTATGCTCTGGATACCGAAAGTGAAAGCATCCTTCAGGTCAACAAGATGAGCCCCACCAAATTAACGCTGACTCAACGAGAAAAATATGTTTTGCGAGATGTGTCTCTCAGTCTTCCCTGGAAGGTAGGTACATCGTTTTTCACTAAATGGCCAAATTTCAGACTCAATCTGGATTATGCCTATTTCATCCGGGGATTATCCTTCGGTTATACACTGCTAGATAGTTTAGATGCTTTCGATTCGACGACCAGTGAAAATCTGAAAACTTTAACTGGTCAGGATTCTGTCGAAGTAAGCCAGGAATTGAATCGCTATCATTTGTCACTCTCGCATTCTTTCTCAATCGGGATAGAGGTCTATCAAATATTTGCCCAAGTGGGAGGCTATTTCTATGGAGTGGAAAGTAAAGCCTTGCTTGATGAGTCCTCTGCATATAAGCCAGACTGGTTACCCTTTATCCCCTCTTTAAACTTTGGCTATTACTTTCCCTTAGGTCCCAATTTCAAGGCCACTGTATCCTTGCTTGCTTTTCCGGTCTCCCTTTTCAAGACTAGCGTGGAGTATCACTATTGAAAGCCTTCTATAGTCTAAAACGAGTGATACCTGTATATCTCCTTTTGATAAGCATCTGCCTATTTTTTCAAAATAGTTTGGCAGCATTGCAAGTGACACAATTTCCCCAGGGAATGCGAAAAACTACTTCTGATATCAATTTGGCCTGGGTTGGAGGAGCAGATAGAGTGCATGTCCGCTGTTCGATTTCTCCCCATGGAGCGGTATCGGCAGCACAATATGATTCACTGCACTTGCCTTCCCAATTGGCGAGTGCCTCGTATGCCTTTAAAGTTTCTACGACAATTCCCGCTGCCTATCGTGAGACAGATTTAAGAAACGGGTATAATTATTGTGTCTTAAGCGATGGTGTTTCCCTCTCTAGCGAGTTTCCTATTGTCATTGAATCAAGCGTTGCTCCTGTGTTGGGTACGCCCGCTAATGGAGTAGCGATAAGCGATGCCAGTCCTGTGTTTAGCTGGTCAGGTCAAGCACCCTTTTATACGCTTGTTGTTTCTGATGAACCTTTTCGAATTACCGATTCAGGAACGGTTGAAGGACTTTCAGCCATTTGGCAAATTATTACGCCTAATACCTCTGCCCGCTTTGGGGATAAGGACCCTTCTGGCTTGTTTCCCGGTACTGCGCCACCTCTTATCTCGGGCAAGACATACAATTGGCTAGTGCTCAACAATTATGGTAATTCTGGAGCGGCAACTTCATCGGTTGCGCCCAACCCACGGGCTTTTAGTTATAGTCCGGCAAGTCCATTGGCAGTTCCCATCTTAATTGCTCCGAATTCGGGAGATACAATCAAAGGTTTGGATAAAATAGACTTTAGCTGGAGTCAAGTCGATGATGCAGTCAATTATAAAGTAGAACTATTAGAAGAAAACCTGATCAATGGAAGCCAGGCTGATGTGATTCTCTGGAAGGCTACCACGCCATCGAGTTACATATCCTTAGAAGGAGCTTCAGGATTGTTTCGTCGCTATCAATACAAATGGCGAGTGTACGCTACAAGCGCAACAGGAAGTGCTAGTTTGTCAGTAAAACGCAGTTTCTTCTATGATATTACGGTTTCAAAAATTCTGATCAAATGTCAGGATTCAGAGGGTAAGAACCTGGCGTATATCCCAGTTAAAGTAAAGCGTTTAGGAGGCAATAGCTCGGCTTTGTTACAAAGCAGTTCGACCAATAATGAAGGCTCTTTAGAAATACAGAATATGGCATTGGGAACCTATACCATTAGTGTCGAAAATGCTGATGGATATCTTCCCAAAACCGATACTTTGATTCACAGTAGTTTAAGCGGAAGTACAGTAACAATAGCTTTAAGCCCAGCCAAAGCAAAAGTCATCGGGCGTATTGTTTCAATAAAAAATGGTGCAGGCATCTTAAATTCGTCGATTGAATTCAACAATGGAAAGGGCCAGGTTTTAAAAACCGTAAGCAATGCACAGGGAGACTACAGTCTAGGAATAGATTATGGTACCTGGGCGGTAAAAATCCAGGCAAATGCATATGCAAACCCTAGAGACACAAGCCTGACACTTTATGCAGCACAAGCTTTGGGACGAGTGGATAGGAGTCTTTATGGCCTTGATTATTCCGTATCAGGTAAAGTGATTAACTCCTTTACTCAACAAGGCATCTATGGAGTCGAACTTCGTTTCACTCAGGGATCACAGATAAGTACTGCAACCAGTGATGGGAAGGGGGCTTTTTCCTTCCCGGCTACTTCAGGTGAAGCATTTCTAAATGCGAGTTCTCCTGGTTATGTTGCACCTAAAGAAGAAAAATTGCAGATACTTGGTTCGCTGGTCAAAACCTTGGTTCTTGACCCTAATGCCTCTATTGTCAGTGGTACAATTCGCGATGATGCAGGGACGGGATTGGCAAACGCAACTATTCGGGCTGTTCCCGATGCAGGTTTTCCTAGAGAAACACAGAGCAATGGGCAAGGATATTATGAATTAAATCTCGGATCGGGTGCTTGGCGCATCAGCGCTCAAAAAAATGGTTATAGCAAATCTGATATTCACGACTTCGTTTTCGAATCTAGCCAAGCGGCGGGAGGAACCCATTTTAAT
>JBBQAD010000271.1:0-5486 GCA_038315885.1 Fibrobacteria bacterium
GCATTATGCTGGGCATCACCGCCCAGAAGACTTTCTTTTGAACATAAAGGCAATGCGAAATCTTCGGGATTTAGAATGTATTCGTTAATTTTTCCATCTTTAAGTTCGGCTACCTTTGATGGGCCCGTCAAGGTTAATTCATCCAGACCATCTGTTCCGGCCACGACTAGAACCTGGTTCGCTCCAGTTTTTTGTAACACTTCAGCCACGGTACGGGTAAGTCTTCCGTCATAGATTCCCATTACTTGGTTTTTTGCTCTTGCAGGATTGAGCATTGGCCCCATTAAGTTAAACAGAGTTCGTTGGCCAATTTCAGCTCGGGGTCCGGCCACATTTTTCATGGCAGGATGCAGGGCGGGAGCAAATAGAAAACCAATTCCCACTGTATCAATACACTCTGCAACATCTTCTGGTTTAAGCTCAGTACTGATGCCTAGATGTTGTAACACATTGGCGCTTCCGCACTGGCTGCTCATTGCACGGTTGCCATGTTTGGCAATGGGAACTCCCGCCGCCGCCGCCACAATGGCCGATACGGTGGAGATATTGAATGTACCCGATTTATCGCCGCCTGTTCCACAGGTATCAGTTAAGTGCTCTGCCTTTGCGGGTACCAGAATCGATCGTTCCCGAAGCACAAGTACCGCTGCAGCAATTTCTTCTACTGTTTCACCCTTAATCGCCATGGCAGTTAAAAAGGCGCCTATCTGCGCTGGGCTGCATTCACCTTCAGCAATCGATGTCATCACTTGCCGCATATTGTCGGAGTCCAGGTTCTCCTGGTGAAACAGTTTGCCAAGAATTGCCTTGATCATGCAGTTCCTTTCATGGCAAGAAAGTTTTTCATAAGGTCCTTGCCATAATGGGTCAGAATGGATTCGGGATGAAATTGTACCCCAACGATGGGCCTTTTTTTGTGTTGCAGTCCCATGATTAAGCCATCCTGGGTTTCAGCTGTAATTTCGAGCTCAGGAGGGAGGCTCTCGCGTTCGACAATCAGCGAATGATACCGGGTCGCCAGAAATTTTTCCGGCATATCTTTATAAATTCCCACAGAGCGGCAATAGATGGAAGATGTTTTGCCATGCATCAGGTAAGGTGCCCTGATGACCCGTCCACCAAATGCTTCACCAATCGCCTGGTGACCTAAACAGACCCCAAACAAGGGAATGTGACTCGGTACTTTCTGTATCAGTTCAATACTTATTCCCGCTTCTTTTGGAGTGCAAGGTCCAGGAGAAATGACAATGTGCGAAGGCTGTAATTGTAGGACTTCATCAGCGCTCAAAGCATTGTTACGTATAACCTTTATTTCGCTCTCAATCTCTCCAATATATTGAACAAGGTTATAGGTAAACGAATCAAAGTTATCAATGACTACAATCATGATTTTACCGCGCCCCTATATTCCGGCTGCCAAGGCAACCGCATTGACCAGCGCTTTGGCCTTGTGATGCGTCTCTTCAAATTCCGTCGTGGGCTGGGAATCGGCGACTATTCCCGCACCCGCTTGAAGATAGGCGATTCCATCTTTCATCACCATCGTTCGAATAGCAATGCAAGAATCTAAATTTCCGCGAAAATCCATATAACAGATTGCCCCTCCATAGATGCCACGGCGATGCGGTTCAAGTTCATCAATAATTTGCATCGCCCTTATTTTAGGGGCGCCAGATAGTGTGCCCGCTGGTAGGCAAGACATCAGGGCATCAAGGGCGTGAATTCCCTTCCGCAATTTCCCTTTGACAATCGAGGAAATATGCATCACATGGCTTAATCGCTCCACCCCCATGAATTGGGTCGGTGTAACAGTGCCATATTCGCACACTCGGCCGATGTCATTGCGGCCCAAATCAACTAACATGACATGTTCGGCCACTTCTTTGGCATCGCCCAATAATTCTTTTTCCAGTCTTTCGTCTTCTTCCTCGCTACTGCCTCGGGGCCGAGTGCCGGCAATGGGTTTGGTTTCGACCCAACCTTTTTCCACTTTAACCAAAGTTTCAGGGGAGGCGCCCACGATTTCTAAATCCTGGTAGCGCATGTAATACATATAAGGCGAAGGATTTATTGAACGTAAGGCGCGATAGATATTCAGGGCCGATGATTCAGGTTTACACGACAAGCGTTGGGAAAGCACAATTTGAAAAGCATCCCCAGCTTTAATGTACTCCTGGCAGCGGCGTACTTTTTCTTCATATTCGTCCTGGGTCATGTTGGATTCCCACTTGGGGGCTTTTTTTGTTTGTCGCAGTTCCCGTTTAAGAGGAGCCCCAAGGAGTTCTTCCATTTCACTGATTTTAGCAAGGGCCTTTTTATAAGCCAATTCCAGTGAATCACTCTCATCTACCAGAATATTTGCCACCAAAAGCAGTTTGTGTTTTAAGTGATCAAAAACCACAAAAGCATCATAAAGTCCAAAATGCAATTCGGGCAGATTGTAACTATCCACTCCGGTGCTGGGAATATCTTCAATCAGCCGAATTGCATCGTAACAGACAAAACCTACTGCTCCACCTGCAAAGGCCGGTAGATCGGGTTCATCATAACCCCTGAAGCGGCCCATAAAGACCTTTAATTCATCCAGAGCCTTACCTTTGAATCTCCTTTCTGTCTTTTCCCTGATGAGAATATCCTCACCTCGAGCCTCAAAAGAATAAAAGGGCTTGGCGCCGATAAAGGAATAGCGCGCCAATTTCTCACCCACTTCAACACTTTCTAGTAAAAAACATTCCTCTGAATTAGGGTCACATACTTTTTTAAGCACAGAAATAGGAGTATCTAAATCGGCGACAAATTCTTTATAGATGGGAATTACATTGGCGTCGACGCTTAACTTCTGTATCTCTTCAATAGCCCGAATCATGGTCGATATGCCTCATCTCCTGTTCGAATTGGAACAGATTAGGAAAACTAATAAAGAACGAATTCAATCACGATGCCAGCTTGAGCCGCAGCTCAATTGGGCAATGGTCAGAACCCAGTACGGAGGGATGAATTAACGCGGCCTCGGCTGAGTCCATCAAATCGCTGTTAACGCAGAAATAGTCAATTCTCCAACCCACATTTCTTTCTCTTGCTCCAGCACGGTACGACCACCAAGTATAATTGTGAGGTTCAGGTTGAAAATGCCGAAAGGTGTCGATGTATCCAGAACTGGTAAAGTTTTCCATCCAGGCGCGCTCTTGAGGCAAGTATCCAGGGTTGCCTTCATTTTCTTTGGGTCGGGCTAAATCGATGGGGCGATGGGCAATATTGTAATCGCCGCAAAGAACAATTCGTTTACCTTGAGCCAGGAGTCCGTTACACTTTTTATGAACAGTTTCACAGAAAGCCAGTTTATAATCCAGACGCTTGCCCTCCTCCTGACTGTTGGGAAAGTAGGCGTTGAGCAGCACAAAGCCCGGATATTCGGCGATTAGAACTCGACCTTCGTCATCAAACCTTTCATCTCCCAAATAGGAAACGGATATTGGTTTTTCTTTGCTGTATACATTAACACCGGAATAGCCCTTCTTTTTAGCAGAAGCCCAGAATGAATGGTATCCAAAGGGACTGATCAAGCTTTGGTCGAGTTGTGATGGGTCGGCCTTGGTTTCCTGGGTACAGAGAATATCCGGCTTTTCTTTCCCCAGCCAGTTCAAAAATCCTTTACCGGTTATCGCTCGAATGCCGTTTACATTCCAGCAAAGTACTCTAGTCATTTTTTCCATTTATTTTTCCAAGTTGGTGACATGCAAATCTAAAAAGCCTGCCTCCATTTGGGGCAATAAGGGTCTAAGTGCTTTCGCATGACGATTAAAAAGCTAGAACACTTTTATCGACTATTTGTTTTAGTGAGAAAATCCTATTTACCCTTCAAATTGGCTTAAATTCCTCCACCTTTCTCAAAATTTTCCGCTATCTTAAACCAAAAATAGCTCCGCTTATTGACCTAAATAGCGGTATTCTATAACAGAGTTTGAATATTAAAGCTCTGCGTTTCTAGGGGGATATGTGCGAAGTTCGATTTCATTATTGATAAAAATACGAGTAATTTTTGTCCTATTCTCGCTGGGAATGGGCATTTCAACTGCCAAAGTGGTTCATACAAAGGCTTATCCAGGTTGGCCAGCTGCTTTAGCCGATTGCGCTTCAGGCGATGTTTTGATTTTTGATTCCACAGATCCGAAAACAAAGGAATTGAGTGATCCACCTAGCAACTTACAGGTAATCGGTGGATCGGTGATCTGGAATATCACCAAAGACGTTAGTGATTTGGTGTTTTTCAATCATACTCCAACGATTCACCAGAGTGGTGGCATTATGCGCAGGGTCATCAGTTCCAACTTAGGCCGCAGTAGCAAATTCACTGGCATTGACAGTTGTTTTTTTATTCTCAACGGCATGGGTAGAGACGGGGTCAATTATGAAGTCGATGGCTATATGCGAGCTTGCACTTTTGCCTTCAACGGGGGTTACATGGGCGCCTCAACCATTAATTTTATGGGACCCAAACCGAAATACGGAGAAACCTGGACTAAACATGCGAGCTGCTTTTTAATCAATGCCACCGACCCAGTTGGAGATGGTAGCGGTTCTTTAATTACCAATATCATTTCTCATGGGCAAATTGATTGGACACCCGTGCGAATTATCAATGGAAGGGGAATCACTGTGGCGCATATCAATTCTGAATATGGTGAATGGAGCGATCCATTCGTGCAAATTGATAATGGGGTAGAATGCGTTAACATCCACCATAATTTGGGAGGTCATCAAGACGGAGTTGATTGGAGTAAAAATTTATTGTTAGATGACGGAACCCTTGGCTATCCCTGGGTTGGAAACCGTTGGGGTGCTTTTCGAATTGGTGGAATGAATAATTCTTTGGTTGGTGGTGTTAACTATGTAGGAATTCGGACAGCTCTGACAGGCTCCGCTTGGGAGTCTACCATTGCGCGTGACCCATACCTAACCAAATGGAATGCCAACCATGGAGGAGGGATCAATTTTGCCCCCGGTATCAATATTCAAGCTCTTGGCACTGGAGATTATTCCATGATGAAAGAAGGGGCGCGTGGGCGTGCTTATGTACTTAGTTCTGCCGAGGCTTGTACTACAACATTTATGGATGACGATAATAAAATCGTTACAAGTGGATTAAAAAATAAAGCGCTACGAGGTGGCATCTCCATGTATCGCCCCTATGCGCCTTTTATGCCTCGATTAAAATTGGATGGCGATGGTCCAGGGGAAAATATGACAGGAAAAAGCGGTCAAGAAATCCTGAGTGCATTAAATGGGGGCAAGTCAATTTATGTCGGAGCAGGTATCTATAACATTCCCGGATCTATCACAAGTGGTCGAGTTTATGGAGCAGGAATGGGAAATACCATTTTCAAATTCCCCGATGGGACACGCTGTACGCTACAAGGTATTCTCGGTCTGTATAACTTAACCATTCAAGGTGGAAAAACCGGATATACTCAGTTGGATGGTTACAA
>JBBQAD010000059.1:0-10792 GCA_038315885.1 Fibrobacteria bacterium
ATTGTTGACCCTGCTTCGGACTGGGATTTGTTTGCAGAGAAAGCCAAAGATCTATTAATCCAAGATAAAGTATCAGTCGTATTCGGTTGTTGGACTTCTGTATCCAGAAAATCAGTATTACCGGTCTTCGAACAGAACAATGGCTTGCTCTTTTATCCTGTGCAGTACGAAGGCGAAGAATGTTCACGAAATATCATTTACACAGGAGCGACCCCTAATCAACAGTTAATTCCTGCCGCAGAATATTTGATGAGTAAAGAAGGGGGCGAATTCAAGAAATTCTATCTCCTCGGCACTGATTATGTATTCCCAAGGACAGCGAATAAAATCTTGCGCGCATTTTTGCTTTCCAAAGGCATTCCTGAATCTGATATCATGGAAGAATACACTCCCTTCCATCATCAGGATTACCAAACCATCGTTCAGAAGGTGAAGAAGTTTTCGGCTGGTGGAAAAGCCGCAGTTCTCAGTACCATTAACGGCGATTCGAATGTTCCCTTCTATAAAGAGTTTGCCAATCAAGGCTTAAGCTCGGCCACTTGTCCCATCATGGCCTTCTCTGTTGCTGAAGATGAATTACGTTCGATGGATGCGCAACCTCTGGTTGGTCATCTGGCTGCTTGGAACTACTTCCAATCTTTGGATTTGGCTTACAACAAAGAATTTGTAAAAAGATTCCAAGCCTACTGTGCAGCCAAAAAGTTACCTGATGGGGCAAAACGTGTAACAGATGACCCAATCGTATGGGCTTATACCGGTGTCTATCTCTGGAAAGCTGCGGCTGAGAAGGCCAAGTCTTTTGATGTAGACAAGGTACGTCCTGCCCTCTATGGATTAGAAGTGATGTCTCCAGCCGGGAAAGTCAAGATGGACCCTCGCAATCACCATCTGGCCAAACCGGTTATGATTGGAGAAATCAAGAAGAACGGACAATTTAAAATTGTCTACAATACCAAAAGTCTTGTATCACCCGATCCCTGGGATGACATCACCAGTGCAGATAAGGACTGTGATCATGTCAACCATAAAGGAACTTACGTCAAAAAGTAAGCTAAGCTAAATTTAATCCTTCGTTTCAGACAGATATGGCTGAAACGAAGACTTTTTGCCTTGATTCAACTGCATCAATCAATTTTCTACCTATACAAACTTTTAATCCAGCCAAGATGGCCATGAATAAAACTTTATTTTTAGTGTTGCTCTGTATAACCAGCCTAGCGCTTTGCTTTGCCGATGAGCCCGTTGATACAAGCTTAACTGTAGCCGACCCCTTCGACGAGAATCGAGCTTTTCAAGCCCTTTCCAATGTCGAGGAAGATAGTGTATCCAAGGCAATCCAATTTTTCAGCAGCAGCAGCTCCCGAGCATACTATCCATTGTTACTCGCTTTATCCCAAGGGTCCTTATTCCAATACACTGGCCGACAAATATTACAGGGATTAATTATAGTCGGCTCAGAAGACGACGCTGATGAACAGGGAAGACTTGCGCTTATTTCACCCTTTCCCAAATACGATACTATTGTTTCCTCCGAGGGCATGTTAGTTCGAATTGAGAGTGATTCACTGCGAGAGATTGAGATTGACAGAAGCTTGCGAGTTGATATCCAAAGCTATCTCACCAAGATGGATCTTTTTGATACAATGGCAGATAAACGGAGAACTGCTGCTGAAATTATGGGCAATCGGGGGACCTTGCAGGACTCCTCGCTTTTACAGGAAGCCCTACAAACCGAGACGGATGCAGTTGTTTTAAGTTCGATGGAAGTAGCTCTCTATAAATTGAAGCTATTACACCCTGATGCGCTGGAGCGTATCGCCGCCACCTGGAGGCTCAGGGACTTGAAGAGCCCCTTAGCGACTCCAGCACTAGAAGCCCGGCTGAAACAAGTAGATCAGATAGAACCAGAACAAGATGAAAGAGTAATAGTTGAAATTAAGCAGGCGCTTGATTCGTTAAATCGATTTGCCTTCTTTATGCAGGTGATACAAACAATTTTTGTGGGTTTGAGTTTGGGTTCTATACTCATCCTTATTTCTTTAGGATTAGCCATCATCTATGGACAGATGGGTGTTATCAATATGGCGCATGGGGAATTTATGATGATAGGAGCTTATGCAACTTATTTAGTTCAATCTTTTTTTCTGGAACACTTCAATTCCTTATCGGTCAACCTTAGCTTTTTTTTAGCACTGCCCATTTCCTTTCTTTGCGCGGGATTTTTTGGATTGCTAGCCGAAATGTTGATTGTTAAACATCTGTATCGCAGGCCTTTGGAAAGTTTATTGGCAACTTGGGGCTTAAGTCTGTTACTCATCCAAGGTTGTCGCAGTATTTTTGGAGATTTAACCGCAGTCCAACAACCTCCTTTACTAAGTGGGGGATATGAAATTGCGCCCCAAGTGGTCTTTCCCTTCAACCGAATCTTCATTATGGCCTTTACGATTGTGGTTTTAGTCAGTTTGTTTGCCTTACTCTACCGTACCCGCTTTGGCTTGAAATTGCGGGCTGTAACACAAAATCGAGCCATGAGCTCCTGCGTTGGCATTAAAACCCGCCGAGTTGATAGTGCCGCCTTCTTTTTAGGAACCGGTATTGCAGGAATCGCGGGCTGGGCCATGACATTAATTGGTAATGTGGTTCCCAATATGGGGCAGAGTTACATTGTGGATTCCTTTTTGGTGGTTGTCACAGGTGGCGTTGGAAAACTGATGGGAACAGTATTTGCCGGCCTCGGCATGGGAATGTTCAACAAACTTCTGGAGCCCCTACTACAAGCAGTCTATGCTAAAGTGTTGATTTTGGGTTTGATCATCTTGTTTCTCCAAATCAAGCCAACAGGAATTTTTCCATCCCGCGGGAGAAATGAAGAATGAAGCTCTTGCAACTACCCAAGCAAGACAAATCCCTGCTTATTGTTGGCGTTTTTCTGGGCATTCTAATTCCAATTGGGAACAGCCTGGGATGGGTCGCTGATAATACCCTAAATCTGTGGGGACGCTATTACTGTTTTGCCATCGCTGCCATGGGTGTGAATCTGATCTGGGGCTATACAGGGATTCTTTCCATGTGCCAAGCCTTCTTTTTCTGCCTAGGTGGCTATATGGTGGGAATGCATATGCTACTCAAAACGGGAACCAAAGGTGTTTACGGATCTGCACTTCCTGATTTTATGGTTTGGAACCGGGTAGAAAAATTGCCCTGGTTCTGGGAGCCGATGAACAGTGCGATATTAACATTGGTAATGGGTCTGCTGATTCCCATGCTTGCAGCCCTGGTATTCGGTTTTTTTGCCTTTCGAAGCCGGATCAAAGGTGTTTACTTCGCCATCATTACCCAAGCATTGGCACTAGCCATGTATCTCGTTTTTTTGCGCAATGAAACCATGTTAGGCGGTACTAACGGCTTGACTGATTTCAAGACTTTGCTGGGAATGGATCTTTCCCAGCCGAGTTCTAAACGAATTCTATATATCGTCTCTTTTGTAACACTGGCCTTGATCTATCTAGCTACCCGTAAACTGGTTTCAACTAAATTGGGCCGGATATTAATCGCTATTCGCGATAGTGAACACCGGGTTCGTTTTACCGGTTATTCGGTGGCTAATTACAAAATCTTTATTTTTGCCTTGGCAGCTATGATTACGGCCCTTGGTGGCATGCTTTATGTTCCCCAAACCGGAATCATTACACCCGGACGAATGGATGTTCAGGCTTCCATTGAAATGGTGGTATGGACAGCACTGGGTGGAAGAGGTACACTAAGCGGACCCATTATCGGGGCTCTCGTGGTCAATCTCTTATACAGTTTTTTAACGGGTGCTTTTCCAGGTACCTGGCTTTATTTCTTAGGCTTTTTGTTTATCGCTGTGGTACTGTTTTTTCCCGATGGAATTGTAGGGCTTTGGAGCCGAACTTCACAAAAATTTGGCTACTTACTTAAGCGCAAAAAGGGAGAGACCTAATGGCCGCCGATGCGCTGTATGTTGAAGATCTCTCGGTTTCTTTCGATGGTTTTAAAGCCTTGGATATTAAACAATTCATCCTAGGCGAGAAAGAGTTACGCGTGGTTATTGGTCCTAATGGGGCAGGTAAAACAACTTTTCTAGATGTACTCTGCGGTAAAACCAAACCGGATACGGGTTCAGCTAAAATGGGAACTTTCGAACTCACTCAAATGAGTGAAAAGGAAATTGTAGAGGCAGGTATTGGTCGTAAATTTCAGGCCCCCACCATTTTTTCGTCGTTAAGTGTATATGAGAATCTGCTGCTAGCAAAAAAAAATCCCAAGGGAGTTTTCAGCAGTCTTTTTTATCGCAACAATCAATCTGATCAAACAGAAATTGAACGGATTCTTGACTTGGTTGGTTTACAAAGCCGAGCGCAAGATTTGGCCGGCGCGCTTTCTCATGGTCAAAAACAGTGGCTGGAAATTGGGATGGTGATCATTCAAGATCCCCTAGTGATGTTGGTCGATGAGCCAGCCGCTGGAATGACAGATGAAGAGACATTTAAAACAGGTGAACTGTTACAAAGTCTGGCGAATGACCGAGCAATCATTGTCATTGAGCATGATATGGCCTTTGTAAAGCAAATCGCACGCAAGGTCACAGTTCTTCATGAAGGCAAAGTGTTGATGGAAGGCTCGATGGAAGAAGTACAAAATGACGAACGGGTTATCGAGTGTTACCTCGGTAGTGCGAAGAGGAAAAAAGGACATGCCTGAATCCATTCTTGCTATGCAGGGTGTCGATGTATACTATGGCCAGAGCCGGGTATTGCGCGATATTGAATTCAAAATCCCCAAAGGCCAAATCACGGCTATCATGGGACGAAACGGCGTAGGGAAAACCACGCTCTTAAAAGCTATTCTGGGATTACTTCCAATTCGTAAAGGTGAAATCAATTTTTTAGGTCAAAAAATCTCCAAGCTTCCGCCCGAAGAACGAGTCCGCTTGGGAATCGGTTATGTTCCCCAAGGACGAGAAATCTTTCCGAAATTAACTGTAGAAGAAAACCTTCGAATTGGCTTAGAGGCCCGTCGCGATAAAAGCCGTGAGATGCCCGAAGATCTGATTTTTGATTTGTTTCCAGTCCTTGGAAAAATGCTCACTCGCATGGGTGGCAATTTGAGTGGCGGCCAACAACAGCAGTTGGCAATTGCCAGAGCCTTAGTAGGTGGGCCAAAATTATTGATACTCGATGAACCCACTGAAGGGATACAGCCCTCAATAATTCAAGATATTGAAAAGGCCCTGGTATCTTTAAAAAATAGGGGAGATTTCACTATTGTTTTAGTGGAACAATATTTTGATTTTGCGAGACAAATTGCTGATCATTTTTGCTTGATGGAACGCGGCGCGGTGGCGGTATCCGGTTCTGGATTGACCTTAAGCGACGACCAAATTAAGCGCTATCTCACCTTTTAAGGGAGGTTTTCTTGCATTTGAGTCCCCGCGAAATCGACAAACTGGTATTACATCAGGCCGGATTTGTGGCCCAAAAGCGTTATGCCCGCGGATTAAAATTGAATTACCCCGAAACAGTTGCTCTGATTGCTACTCAGCTGCTTGAATTCATTCGCGATGGTGAATCAGTTGCTGTACTGATGAATAAAGGCAAGCAAATTTTGGGCTTTAATGATGTGATGAATGGGGTTGCCGCTCTGTTACACGAGGTACAGGTTGAGGGAACTTTTCCCGATGGTACAAAATTAATTAGGGTCCACCAGCCAATCTGCCGTGAAGAAGGCGATCCGCTTTTGGCCCTCTACAGCTCGGGTCTACAAAAAGGTGCGATGGAAGTTCCAGCCACATATCCAATGATTGAATTTACTGGTGAGTCTATCTATTCCAAATCTGAAATTGAACTCAATAAAGGGAGAGACAATTTTGAAATTGAAGTGACCAATATGGGAGATAGACCGGTACAAGTTGGCTCTCACTATCCTTTCTTTGAGACTAATCCACTGCTAAAATTTGATCGTGAAAAAGCCTTTGCTTGTCGATTGAATATACCCTCGGGTACAGCAGTTCGTTTTGAACCGGGTATTACAAAATCGGTATCATTGATAAAGGTGGCTGGCAAAGGCGAGGTTTGGGGAGGTAACAGTTTGAGCGAGGGGAAAAGCGATGAGGTACACAAAAGACGAGCTTTAGTTCGTGCCCGAGAACAAAACTTTCTTGGCTTAGAAGGAGTGAAATAATGTCACGCTTAATCACTCGCAAAGCCTATGGGGATATGTATGGCCCCACAACCGGCGATAAGGTTCGCTTGGCCGATACAGACCTCTTTGTTCAGGTGGAAAAAGATCTCACTATCTACGGTGAAGAGTGCAAATTCGGGGGTGGAAAAACTCTTCGCGATGGAATGGGTCAAGCGGCTGGGGCCTCTCAGGAGGAGTCCCTGGATTTATTGATAACTAATGCCTTGATTATTGATTATACAGGAATCTACAAGGCCGATATCGGCATTAAACAAGGCCGAATTGTAGGAATTGGCAAGGCTGGTAATCCCGATATTATGCCAGGTGTAACATCGAACATGATTTGCGGAGTTACAACCGAAGTCATCGCCGCTGAAGGCATGATTTTAACTGCTGGTGCCCTTGATGTACACATCCACTTTATCTGTCCCCAACAGTGTGATGAAGCTTTGGCTTCGGGCATCACAACCATGCTCGGTGGGGGTACAGGCCCGGCAACTGGAACAAACGCCACAACTTGCACTCCGGGAGGCTTTTATATAGCTGCCATGTTACACGCGGTGGAACATTGGCCCCTTAACTTTGGCTTTCTGGGCAAGGGTAATGCCTCCAAACCGCAGGGGCTTTTTGAACAGGTTCAGCAAGGAGCCTGTGGTTTAAAATTGCACGAAGATTGGGGCACCACCCCGGCGGCTATTGATTGTTGTTTATCGGTTGCCGATGAAACAGATGTGCAGGTTTGTATCCATACTGATACCTTGAATGAATCGGGTTTTGTCGAAAAAACTCGAGAAGCCTTTAAGGGTCGAACAATCCATACCTATCACACCGAAGGGGCCGGCGGGGGTCATGCCCCCGACATTCTTAAGCTTTGCGGCGACGCGAATGTTATTCCCTCTTCGACAAATCCTACCCGTCCCTTTACGGTTAATACGTTAGATGAACATTTAGATATGCTGATGGTATGTCATCATTTGGATAAAAATATCCCTGAGGATGTCGCCTTCGCAGAGAGCCGAATTCGCAAAGAAACCATTGCCGCCGAAGATATTTTGCATGACATGGGTGCATTATCGATTATTGCATCCGATAGTCAGGCCATGGGCAGGGTAGGCGAAGTGATTTGCAGAACTTGGCAGACGGCTCATAAAATGAAACAACAGCGCGGTGTGTTGGCAGAAGATCAATTCTTGGGTGCTGATAATTTTCGGGTGAAGCGTTACATTGCCAAGTACACCATTAATCCTGCGATTGCCCATGGAATGTCGTCGCATATCGGATCAGTTGAAATAGGCAAGCTGGCCGACCTTGTGCTTTGGCGTCCCGGTTTTTTTGGGATTAAACCTGAGATGGTCATCAAGGGCGGCATAATTGCTTCTGCTCAGATGGGAGACGCAAATGCTTCGATTCCCACCCCCCAACCGTATATTTCGCGTCCCATGTTTGGTTCTTACGGTTCCTTGCCGAAGTCATGCTCTATTGCCTTTGTCTCGCAAAGCTCTTTGGAATATGTTTCATCTGAAGTGAATCCCGGTAAAATGCTGGAAGCTGTGCAGCACTGCCGCAAAATTGGAAAAGCGGATATGAAGTTTAACGATTATTTACCCAATATTGATGTCGACCCAGAAACCTATAAGGTTACAGTGGATGGCAAATGGTTAACTTGTGAACCTGCAGACCATTTACCGCTGGCGCAACTGTATCACTTATTTTAATGTCTAATTAATCCATAAATAATGCTGAATATTTTACAATTATGTGATTCGGCTTTGCCCACAGGCGGCTTTGCCTTTTCTCAAGGTCTAGAAGCAGCCTGGCAATTGGGCATAGTTGATTCGCAAGAAGGTTTGTTTCGATACGGAAAACAATCGCTGGAATCTTACATTGATGGAGATTTGGCTTTCGCTAAAAGCTTTTTTTATCTCGCTGAAAAAATGGATAATGAGGCATGGCTTAATCTGAATTACGAATATGCAGCATGGCTCACTTCTTCTTTGGCAAGAAAGGCTAGCGTTCAGCAGGGAAAGGCTTGGCTACGCGTATTACAGAATTTGGAGAAAAATCCCAAGTTAAAGGAACTTGAAAATCACTATCGAATTGCTAGTCTTGGTCTCTATTTAGTTCCTATCCTGACTAGCAGTCTCAAAATATGTAACTACAGCTTTTCTGAAATATGCACCATTGCAGTGTATACAAATTTGCGGGATTTAATCAGTGCATCGGTTCGCTTGGGAATAATAGGTCCCATGGAGGCTGGCCGATGTCTACATCACTTATTGAAATATTCAGAAAAATATCTACAGGATTCCTCACTCTTGCAGATTTCAGATCAGGGTGGTGCCGCAAGGTTTGTCTCGCCCCAGCGTTGCTCGCCGCTTTGCGATGTAGCCCAACTTGGTCATGAACAGTTATACAGTCGCATGTTTCAAAGTTAATACGGAGATATCAATGTCATCATACCCAGATAAACCTGAATTTGAAAAATCTGAAAATCATCACACCCACGATGGAATTCATTTTCATTCTCACGAAAACTCCCGCGAACATTCCGACGAACATTCGCATTCACATCCCCATCATCATGAACACTTGGATAAGCCAGGTGACTTTGTGAACCGGGATCCGATGTTAACAGGTCGAAATTTTTCTGAACGGGCCTTTACCATCGGCATCGGCGGACCAGTGGGAAGTGGTAAAACTGCCTTGGTTAAAGCCCTTTGTGAAAAACTCCGCGATCAAATAGAATTAGCTGTGGTCACCAATGATATCTTCACCAAGGAAGATGCTGAATTTTTACTCCGAAACCAAGCTTTAGCTTCGGATAGAATAATTGGTGTTGAGACGGGAGGCTGTCCGCATGCGGCTATTCGCGAAGATATCTCGCTTAACTTGCAAGCACTAGAAGAGCTGATGGAACGCTTTGAAGGAAAATTGGATCTATTGATTGTGGAAAGTGGCGGCGATAATTTGGCTGCCAATTACAGCAAAGAATTGGTGGATTACACTATTTATGTGATCGATGTTTCTGGCGGTGACAAAGTACCTCGAAAAGGAGGTCCGGGAATAACCCAATCTGATCTTCTCGTAATCAATAAAACCGATCTGGCAGCGATGGTCAATGCCGATTTATCAGTGATGGATAGAGATGCAAAGAAAATGAGAGGAGATGGACCTACCATTTTTGCCTGTATAAAAAATGAAACAGGTGTCGATCAGATTATACAAGAAATTTTACAGGCGGCTTCAGTTGCCACTAAGAAAGAAATGATACTTGCTCAAAATCCATCGAAGTCTAGCTAAGCTTTCTAGAATTTTCGCTCCCAGGGATCACAGCCAAGAATGAGTTGATTCAATTCTTTGAGGGTATTGAAAAGTGGTAACATGGCTGAAACATTTTTAGCTAAAGCGCGTATGACGAACAATCCCTTCTCGACTTGGCTGCATCCGACCACCAAATCCCGTTTGATTTTTGGAAGACCGCTATTATTGCGGAGTTCTGTGGAACTTAAGGTACTGGCCATTTGTAATACTAACTTTTCTATCTCTTGATATATCTTGGCGGAGTTTGAAATTCCCACTTTTTCTTGGTTCTGGTTGGTCTTAACAGCGGGCAAAGCGATCACCAGGCAAGCATAGATGCAAAACTCGCCAAGCGGAGCTATTCCAAAATTGATTCCAGAATAGTTTTGTCCCTGTGGTCTCATCGAATAAGCATCCAAAAATAAGGGTCTACCATTGCGAAGAATTCGAATTTTAGACTGATACTGTCGAAACGCATATTTTTCACCGGCATCACTACGACCCAGACTATGCCAATCAAGTAACACCAGGCTGGCCTCGGAGTCTAAGTTCCAATGTTGCTCTTGGGAGAAATGGCTTTCAGCTTGGGGGATAAAAACATCTGGAAGCACAGCAACCACTGCCCCTGACCCCAAGCTGCTTTCGATGTGCTGGGACGAACTCAATCCAGGTTCCATTCGATAGGCTTTGGCCGAGGCCTGGGAACCAACATAACAGTGGATATCGGGCCCAAAGTCCATTTTTAATCCCCAGTGGTCGTTCTGTACGTTTCCTCCTCCATAGCTGGACAAAATGATTTGTGCACAGTGACCGACTGGATTTGGATTTAAAATCTTGACCGGACTCTGTGATTCACATTCTACCAAGCGAGATTGATTGCGAATGTTTTCAACTTTTATTTTTGACCAGCTTCGTGTGGTGGCAATGGAGGCGCTGGCAGTATGGGGAAGTGGAGCAATCATAGGATTAAGGCAAGCAATTGTTTCTCTGAAATAATCTTGCGATTTCAATGCCACAAAATAATAAGCCAAGCCTCATTTTCTTGTTCTTTATTGTCAAGTAATGAAAACTAATCCTCGAAATTGTTAATAAAGTGTCAAAGAGTGTTAATGATCATGGCTAAATTTCCACTTTAGCGATTGGCATGAACATTGTTAAAGGTAAAGACAATGGGGAAATCCCCTAACAGTCACAAATAACACTGGGAGAGAGAATGAAGAGCAATATGAAGTATCTGGGCAGCCTTGGTGCAGCCGCATTGACAGTCCTTAGCTTGGGTGCTGGCTCA
>JBBQAD010000146.1:0-8246 GCA_038315885.1 Fibrobacteria bacterium
TGCGTTTACAACCTAAACGGAACTAGAACCTTTTGAAGGTCTGATTTTCTTGAGCTTTTGGAGTCACGCGAGTTTTTTGAAGCTTTTCAAAGTTGCCTTAGTTCCAATTTCAATATGTCACTGGCTTAGGACTTAATACATTGCCTTAGCTACCTATGCAAAACCCTTTTATAAGCAAAACCCATTCAGGATTGCACCAGGCAAGCAGCCTAATTCTTGATATTCATACTATTGACAAGCCCATTGAAAGTAAAGCTAAAAATAATGTATTACTCCCTCGAGCCTTGCGGCCCGGTGATACAATCGGAATTATCAGTCCATCCTGGGGGGCAGCAGGCGAACATCCCGGCAAGCGCCGAGCGGCATTGCGGGCAATTGAAAAACTCGGATACAGGGTCGTTTTTGCAAAGCATGCTTTAAATTCCAATGGATACATATCAGACAGCCCTCGCAATCGTGCTGCTGACATCCATCAACTATTTGCCGACTCCAGTATCAATGCCATCATGGCAGCCATTGGTGGCGATCACTCCTGCCACCTCTTGCCTTACTTGGATTTTGATTTAATCCAAGCGAATCCCAAAATATTCTGCGGATTTTCGGATATTACAGTTCTTAATGTAGCCATTCAGGTTATGACAGGACTGGTCACCTTTAACGGTCCTACTTTAATGAATGATTTCGCCCAGAAAAATGGTCTTTCCCTTTATACTGTAACTCAATTTTTAAATATGCTTACAAAATCAGAGTTACAAATTCCGAAGCCATTAGTGAGGTTTTCGCCCATGCAAACGAATGTTTCTGATCAGAATGTTTTCGAATGGAACTGGCTAAAACCAGGCAAGCGCGGGCAAGTAGATGGTGTGTTAATCGGGGGTTGTATTGAATCTCTCGATCATTTACGTGGCACTCGGTACTGGCCAACTGAAACTGATTGGAAAGGCAAAATTTTGTTTTTGGAAACTTCCGATGATAAACCCTTACCCGATCGTCTCGATGGTTTATTGATGGACTATCAAAACATGGGTGTCTTTGATAAAATCAAGGGACTGTTATTCGGTCGCTGCGCGAATTATGATCATCAAGAAACTCAGGAATTAAATCAAATTCTTCTTGAGAGAACTGCAACCTATCACTTTCCCATCGTTACAGAGATGGATTTTGGTCACACCGAGCATCAAATGACCTTGCCGCTTGGAGGCAGGGCCCGAATTAATACTGAGCAAAGGCTCTTTGAAATCGAAGCCGCAGTCCGAGAAACGTAAGGCCTAATTCGTCAAAACCAGTCAGGATCGGTGGGGGAAGTCTCCCCCTCGGCCAAGCCTCCTCGTTCGCTGCGCGCTCTGCGGGGTCTCGACCTGCCCCCTCTTTATTTTCCCTCTAAAGCATCAAAAGGAAAATATGGATCTTCTTATTTTCCTTTACCGCTTAAAAGGAAAATATAGGGTTTCTTATTTTCCTTTTCTATATTAAAAGAAAATATGGATCTTCTTATTTTCCTTTACCGCTTAAAAGGAAAATATAAATCAGTTTTTCAAGCAAGGAAAACAAATGGAAATTGAGAATTTTGTGTCTGGGTTCTATCAAAAAGGATACCACTACCAGTATTTTTGCCCAAAGACCATTAACCATACCTTTATTTGGCGGGATGAGGCTATTAATGAGTTGCTAGAAAAGGCATCGCTAAAATTGGGAGAACTCAATTCATATTCACGCTTAGTTCCTAGTACCGACCACTTTATTCTAATGCATGTTTACAAGGAAGCCGTTGTCTCAAGCCGAATCGAAGGCACGCAAACAAACATTGAAGAAGCATTAGTCGAAGAAAAAGATTTGGATCCAGAACGGAGAGACGATTGGCATGAAGTTAACAATTATGTTAACGCACTAAACACAGCTATAGACGAGTTGAAACACTTGCCCCTTTCTAATCGTGTAATCAAGAATTCTCATAAAATTTTGCTATCCAGTGTGCGAGGTCAACATAAAAATCCAGGAGAGTTTAGATTGTCTCAAAATTGGATTGGTGGAAGTAGCTTATCCGATGCCATATTCATTCCACCTACATCTGAGCTAGTGCCCGAATTAGTATCAGACTTAGAGCTATTTCTCAATAATGATGAAATCAAAGTACCCCATCTAATTCGAATTGCAATTGCACACTATCAATTTGAAACTATCCATCCCTTTCTCGATGGCAACGGCAGGGTGGGGCGTTTGCTTATTACCCTATATTTGATGGCCAGTAAAATTTTGGATAAACCATTATTGTATCTCTCAGAATTTTTTGAAAAGTATAAAGGTCTTTATTATGATAATTTGACATTGGTGCGTAACAAAAATGACCTCGCACAATGGATTAAATTTTTTTTAAATGGCGTATTACAGACTGCAGAAAAATCGGCAGCGACGTTGAGGAAAATTATTGATTTAAAAGCAACTATCGAAAAGGAAAAGATTTTTAAAATGGGCAAGCGATCGGATAAGGCCCATCAATTATTTGAGAACCTATTTACGAAACCGGTTATTACAGTTAAGGACGTCCAGGCCTTAATGGGGCTATCTCCAAAAGCCGCCAATATATTAATACGTGCTTTTATAAGTGATCAAATTTTGATTGAAAACACGGGTTATCAACGTAACCGAGTGTTTGTTTTTAATGAGTACATCAAGATGTTCAAAGATTGAGCCAAATTTACTATACAGTCTATTTACCCTTGGCTTCATTCACTCAATAAGTATTCAATAGTATCCAACAGTCTTTAGTAAGCCTATTGGTCTTTAAGCCCCTTTATTAAAATTTGTTTGCCGTTAATTTGTAATTGGGTTCCTGATGAAGCTTTAAAAGTAGGGTAGGCAATTTCGGAAATTTGAAAAATACTTGAGTGTTTGATTTGAATTTGAGGAGATAGATTTGTTTCTCCGCGTCGAACTCTTTCACCCTGAAGACTGGTACTCCTCAAAGCCGGTAAAATATCAGAAATAGGAGCGCTAACAATAAAATCTCCAGACTCACTAAGACGAAAATGATCGGGTGTATGCTCCTTACAAGCGGCAACATTATCCTTGTTGTCACAGGAACGCGGGTTCTTGGATACCATTACCGATTTTTCTTCTTTCCAGTTCACTAAAACCTGATTCATTGAGCAACCTCCGAAACGACCAATTTGCGGCCAACCTGTGGCGATACAAATCCAGTTATCAGAATTAGAAGACCAACGGTTTTGATCCATGCCGCCAGAAGAACGAATTTCACCTCCAAAGCTGGGACATTGAACCCGGAGTTCGGGAGCATTCACGGTACCCGCATTTATTTTACTGTGATTCATTCCCCAACTTTCACTCCTGCCAAAATTTTGAATACTAATATGCAAATGGTTGGGATCGGTTAAAAATGTGATATAGTCACCTGATGGTGATATACCCGCTCCGCAAGAAGAACTTCCGTTTATTGTACCGTTTCCGGGGAGCACATAGGTTTCAACCCCATAATTTCCATTGTCATCCACCACAATTACCATGCGTTTTCCGTCTTGAGACATCTGCCATTGCCAGATAGCGGATTTGAAAGTAAGTACCGATTCTACTTTCTTATTGATCCAGTTAACCCGCATGAGGTGCTTAGAACCTTCTGATTTTTGACCCATATTAAAATAAATCCAATCTCCCACGGGCCAATCCATGTAACCCTTGTGATTGTATCCATCTTGATTAGGAATCTTGTACAAGTCGCTTACCGCTCCTCCATTCACAGCTACCAAACTGATGTAATCACCTGAATCAGCAGCCCTGAAAAAGGCGACTTGAGTAGCAGAAATATTTAGAGATGCACATCTGCCAAAACCGCTGAATATCACTTTGTCCTCTACAACATCGTCATTGACAATTTTATAGCGGTGTATATCTCCACCCCATCGGCTGGGCGGCCATTCATGTTCCTTAACCATCCGTGAAACAGCGATTCCATCGACTGCCCAGAGAAGTGGAGCGCTCAGTAATACAAACACCATCGTGAGTAAAAGCGATTTAAGCACTTGACCGAAAAAGATTACTGTAAAAAAGCCAGGTGAACTAGGGTTTTTAACAATTATTTTCATATATAGTCCTTTTTACTAAGCATAATCTAAACAATAATTGAATTTTATGCATTATATTTATGGATATTTTCAATTTTCAGGCAGAATAAGGAATTATTATCATGTTTTTACTAAGCATAACTAAAATTTCAAAACTAAAAAATCATCCTTTTCGAGTGCTTTGCGCTTTTGTGGCTTTAGTCATGCTTAGCCACTGCAATGGCATGAGTGTTGAAAAATCTGATGGGGATGGAAGCGAAAAGAAGGTTCACTCTTTCCGCCAAACTTTTGATGTCTTCACTGACGAAAGGGCCAAATTTGTGATCGCTGGTTTACAGCAGAAGGAAATTGGTCAGATAGACAATAACCCAATCGAAGAAAACGCCTTCGACTCTTTGTCACTCGAAAATTTCAACCTACCTGAAAGTTTGACAGTGAATTTGGAAAAGGGCACGGGAGATTGGAAAGTCCCAAGTGATACAGGTCTTTATATCGCATCATTTTCCATTCGAAACTCAAATGGTTTGAACAATTATCGTTGGGAAATTCATGTCCACGATGCTAGCCCCCAATCATCAGGAATGCGTCTTTTACGGCCTATGGCTGGTGATACACTTCGTATCGGAGATACCATTACCTTTCTTTGGTCCATCAATTTCGATGTTATTCAACAAGGAATAATTTTCAGTTTGACAAGCAATGAAGAACAACTTTTCAATATTTTCCCCGCTGGGGCAAATTTGGTAACACGTACTAGCTCTTTGTATAGTGCTAATCTTGGTCAGTACCTTTGGGTAGTTCCAGACAGCATGGGCGAGCAATTCGGTGCAATTTTGCCTATTCCTCGCGATTCAGTCTTGTTTAGAATAGAAGCGCCTTATGATCTAGACCCCTTAGGGTCAGCTTGGCTTAGACAAGAAGCGGACGGACGAGTTACAATCATATCTTCTCAATAGAAGAATTTTCTAAAGCAGGGTCACAATATGTCACCACTGCATAGGGAGAAAAGGTTCCATCCTTTACTCCCACAGCCAAAGTTTCTCGGGATACTTCTGTGTAATATAATCGAAGCGGATTTGATTACTGGTTTTTGTCTTATCTTCGACTCGTAGTTCATCGAGTGAGCCATTAAATAGTTCCTTGAGCTGAACCGAGTTTGCGTTTTGGCCGACACGAAAGGCATTTGTTGAAGAAAGAATGGGAATGATACTTGAATCGTCTGTCTTTTTTCCCCCATCAAGATAGAGTAGACCCAGTGAATCATTAAAAACCATTGCGCAGTGATACCAGGTCGAGCTCCAGGCACTTGTTGTATCAAATATAAAAGGAGGATTTTCCAACTTCCATAATCTGGCAAAATAAAAGGTAGAACCAAGTAATCCCAGCTCCCCACCCTGGAGACGTGGATTGAATTCCACTTCATAACCCAATGTATCACTCCAACTTGTCTTTGTCGATACCAGGCGCTGATATCGATTAACCGACAAATCATCTGGTTTGAACCAGAAACTGATTGTTCCCTTTCCTTGCAATTGTAAGCCGCTTGATTGTGATTGATTGCATTCTAGCCCAGCATTTAAAATGGGTAGTGTAACGGATTGGCTTAAGGGTCCATTATTTAAAGAAGGTGCATCCATGGCATTTAGAAAGCAACCCGATCTTGCCGATGAGGGTGTTGAATGAATAGCAGTTGAAATTGTATTGGTATTTTCAGAATTAGTAGCTGAAATTTCAGGTAATCCATCGATTCCATGTATCCAGTTAGAAAAATGCCAGACTGCCCGGTAGCCTTGAGATAAGGAAAATGGTGAAACTGCTCCACTAAAATTAGTCGCAAACGAATTTCCCCAATGTATTACCAAAGAGTCAGATTTGGAAGCTGAATTTGCCATCCCTTTTATAAATGTACTGTCTAATTGAACCCAAAGTAATGCGTTTTTTGTTTCATTATTCCAATTTTCAATTTCATAGGGTATAAATCGATTTCCAATAGTTAGGCGGATATCAGCGCCATTTAATTCGGTCTGTGTAAAGAATGCCGTCTTTTTGACCAAGGCAGTATTAAGTAAAATTGGAAGTGTTACAGAAATGGGATTTTCCCCTAGCTCCGAGAGCATTACTCCCTGCTGAGCAATCCATAATTGATCCAAGCTAAGCTTTTGATGATATTGCCAATTAGAAATATTTTCAGAACCGAAAGAATCCAATGCAAGATTTTCTATTCGCTCGGTCGATTCAGAGTGAATGAGAACTGAAAAGCGATGTCCCTGCAAGCTTTGCTTTCCCAAGAGTAAAACACGAATTTCACCGGGAGCTAAAGAATCAAAATCTATAATACCGGCTGAGTCACTAATTTTGGATGTATTGAGTCCATCTAGCCAAGCAAATATTAATTCACCTGGAATCCGACCCTTTATTTTCAAGGATAGTTTGCCTGTTCTTGCAGTTTTTAAGAGTTGCGTAGCTTGTGAGGCTGAATTCGCTGAGGCTATTACGGGTATGGTTGCTTGGCTAATTGTCGTAGCCCCGTTTGCATCAGAAACCAAGCCAGACTGAACAATTAATTGATAGGCACCGTAAGGAATCGAGTCAAAACGAAGCAATCCCTGGGGATTCGTTAGAGATACAAAAGAGTCCTGAGAGTTCAAGGTGACCGGTGAATTTGAATGCGATTGGCGAAGCGCAAGATCTTCCAAACCACCAGAATAACGGACACGCAAGACTCCCCGAGCTTGGTCAAGAGGGAGCCCTGATGGTGATTGCACTTTAAATACCAAAGCTACTGTTTCTGATGATGTACCTGTTCCAGCTAAGGAAGGATTATCATTTGAGGCGCATGAAAAGAATAAGCTTACCGAGAATAAATAAACGCTAGAGTTTAGAACCAGATTTGAAATTCGACGAAGCAAAAAATAATAAGTGCGAAATAAAAATAAAATTCCTGAAAAGATTTTCATGGCTCAATACTTTCAGAAAGAGGAAAGGCTTGAATTCCAATCTGATACACTCTAGCCGGATTATTTTCCTTCTCTGCCAATTCTACCAAAGCGGCTCTAAAACTTTCTGTTATCTCCATCACTTTTTTATAGGCCTCTTTTGAAAGTCCCAATGTCATTGTTGAACCGTGACGAAACTCAGGGCTTTGTTCTGCCAATGCCTTCTTGGCTAAGTCCAACATTTGCTGTTGAAATAGAATAACCGCAGTTGATCGAAGTTTATCTCCCGTAGTCAAATGGCGTTCAGAGACCTTAAAACCACCTTTTTCATCTAGAACAATCAGACCTAGAATTTCTAGCAATTTCAAAGAGCGTTTTACTTTTGCTGAACTAATTTTAGGATTTAATAGTTCCGCAATTCTCTCAACTGTTACATTTGGTTCTAAAATTCCGACCATGGCACGGATTGCGCAGTGATACCATTTAGAGTAATACTCATATTGGTCTTTTTCCAATTGACGAGTGTAGGGAGGAATGGCTGCGGTTAAGGAGTCCAGCGCTTCTTTTCGGTGTTGGTGCGACTTGGCTTTTTCAAATTGTACCAAACCGCGAAAGTATTCTGCTTCGCGTGGGCGCAAATCGAGAAAGGTGACAAACTTTTCGATAAGTTCAAAAGCCAAATTGGTTTGCCCAGACAAAATCTGTGCAAAAAGACCAGAAGACTTAAAGCCAACCTGGGAAGCAATAAAGCGATGGGAGAATCCTTTTTGTTGGGTTTTTTTCCAAGAATAGTAGTCTCGTAAATAATCGCGATAACTCAGATAGCCAAAAATATCGGGTGCCTTTGACATATTATTTTAAGAATACTTGTGCTAAGCAAATTAGACAAGCTTTTTGTCTAATTTTATAGTTTTATCAAATAATGAGAGGTATCAATTATTAGCTCTCATTAGATAATCTAAAAATTACTAAGCTAAAATTGACCTATTTGTGGTTATTCTGCTTCTGGCCTTATTGCTCCTTTCCATTCAGCCTCCACTTATTTCTCATCTGATCTTTCTCGAAGAGTGGGCTCTCTAAACGCCTATTTTGTAACACTAAAATTGCTTGAGATGAGTATGTTAGCGGCTGGTTGAGTAAAATGTGATTCTGGTTAAGAGAAACAGTTGCATCTGTGAACGAAGTGTAAACATTTAATCCATTACTTGGATTTTTCACCAGGCTTGAAATACCT
>JBBQAD010000110.1:0-8754 GCA_038315885.1 Fibrobacteria bacterium
GATATACAATAATTTTTTCAGCGGAATCGAGACACCATACCACAGCTCTGTAACTGCAAGCGGATTGAGCCTTTCTGCAAATGTCTACACAAAAGCTGCAACCGATGAGCTTCGCAACAAAGAGAAAGTCGTGCTGGATATCCAAAATTTGAGTGATGCTGTTTCAGAGGTCAGTGATATTCAAAGCATCCAAATGCTTAGCCAGCTAGAACATGCCTTAAAAACCCCTTTTGAATGTAGCGATTTGAGTGTTTCAAGAACCTGTTCTCCGCTTTTTGCAGGTGCAACATTCGATAAAGACCTCACCGACGAAAAAATCAAGGATGTTTTTGGTCGAGCCAGAACTAACAAACCCGATGTGGGTGCATTTGAGTTTGAACTCGGTGGAAATTTGCTCTATGGGAGACTTACTCTTACGGTTTCAAAGAAGACAACTTCTACAACAATTCAATTTGAATTACAAAGTCAAAATTTTGATCCAGCAGAAGCCGATTCTGTACGTGTATGGTGGTCGTTGGTCAGTGATACAAGCTTTGCAAAGAAAGCCGGCACGAAAAGTTACCCCCTAAGTGCCCTAGGAGCTGGGGCTATTAAAGACTCTGCTACAAATTTACAGCCAGGCACGAGCTACTTCTTTTATTCACAATTCACAAAGTCCGGGAAAAAGGCATTTCTCTTTACTGCAAATTCTCAAACAGATATCGTTGCAGGGCCAGGTGATTGTAACTTCAGTGCAAACAATGTGGCCTGCCCCTCACCAAATTCTTACTCTCCGGTCACGGGTGCTGCTTGGCTAAAGGTTCGTACGACCTTGTCTCAGCCTGCCTCTGGCGCACTTGTTCAACAGCCTACTGCTACACTTAGCCCTAGTACTGTCAACAGTGTAACCTTTCTTCCGGGATTTCCCACTTTGGAAATTTTTGTAAAGGATGATGGCCTTGACGCCATTACTAATCAAAAACAGTCCTTTGAATTGCTCTTGGAAGCGGACACATTGATTGATCTCAGCAGCCAATATCTATATGACCTAGGTAGCGGAGGAACGACACTTCCGCAAGTCGTGCCCTTCTGGTCATCTGTTCAAGATGCAGCAAGTGGTAAAACCAGAGTTACAATTAAGGGATATACCAAAGGAAAACATAGTTATGCGTTTGGCCTGCCTGCAGTGGCTGTTACGGGAAGAACGAGTCAATCAATTGATACTAGTTCCAGTTTGGATTTTATTTCTACAGGTTCATCAGATACAAGCACTATTGCGCTTTCTTTAACTGGCGAAGGATTTGTAAATGGCAATCCCCTTCTACTGGTGAGTGTGGTACCAGTGGGGAGTTACATGGGAAAAGAACCCTTTGACCTCGCAAATGGTCAGCCGGCTTACTTTGCGAAGACCTATTTGGTGGCTCCCGGTTTGGCAGCTCTCTCCGATTCACTACGTCTTGTTGTACTTACTGAATATTTCAGACAGATGATAAAAGCCGATACTGTAGGTGGTTTAAAACCTTTTGACTTGGATATATCGGCCTTATCTCGGTCTGAGTTGTTGATTCCAGGACAAGAATCACCGCAGCTAGACGCAGCGGGGAATTTGGCTCAAGTATCAATCAATTTCTCCTTTTCAAAGAGTGCCTATCCAAAAATTAATTCACAGAGAAAAAAATCTCGCAGTATTGAAATAGTGGTAGGCGCCTTTGACGGTGGAAGAATCACCTGGTCATCCAGTTATGTGCGCACACAGTTCGATGAAAATCTTCAAGAGCATGAATTGAAAACCTTCAAAGAAAGAACCTGGCATTTAATTTCGTATCCATGGCTAGAGCGGGACATTGATTTCAATTTATCTCGAGTCTTAGGCGTTCCGAGTGCCTGGGATCCCAATAAAATGGTCATCATGAAATATAAAGGCAGTGGTTCTGGTAGCTCTGCTTATTCAAAATATGATGGTGTAAATAAGGTTCCTTATACGGCAGACGCGGGTAATGCGGTTTGGGCTGCTTCCATCAATCAGTTTTCATCTCTTCCTTCCAAGGCTTCTTCTCTGGATTATAAGCCATTTCAGCACAGTATCCCGGCGAATGTATATCAAGACTTCGGACTTCCTTTTAATTTCTCTATCAAGTGGAATGACATTTTAGAGGCATCTAGTCTAACAGGTACATTGCGAGCTTGGAAGTATGTATCAGAAGTGCCCGAATGGTTATTGTTAGGCGATACCTCTACCGTTAATCCCTGGGAAGGAATTGTATTTCATAGCACCGTAGCCAATACACTTACGATTCCGTTACTAGGTGTTACAAAGAGCGCCCTAATACCGCTGGCCAAACGGGCTGTCGCTCCGGGTTGGCAGGCACAACTCGAGGTTCGCGATGAATTGGCAAGTGTTAGACTGGCTTTAGGTAAATCACTTCGCTCTGAATCGGTTATTCCCGCCCCCTCGATTCCCGGCCAGCGCTTTTGGATTTATTTAAACGAACCAGCAATTAATCAGTTAAAAGAGCAAAAGCTTTCTGTGTCAATTCAGGGAGCCGACAGTCTCGGCCATTTTGGAATTTGGCCTTTACTGACCCAATATGAGGGCAAGGGTCCAGGAGTTACATTCCGATTAAAAGAGAATAATCTGCCACAGGGCTTAAACTTATACCTAGTGGATGCAAAGCGGGCTCAGGCAACGGTTATCGATGCAAGATCTCCGCTTCGGCTATCGTCGGAACAAATGCGGGAGGATGGGCATTATCTGGTAGCAGGTGACGACTCCTTTCTCCAACAAGTATTGACAAAGATGCGCTTGAACCCCGAGTCGCGTCTGCTTGGCTTACCCAATCCCTTTTCGTCTATGGTTTCACTGCGTTTTACCTCCCCTGCTGCCCAAGACATGGTTGATTACATTCTGACGGTTCGCGACAATCGCGGTCGCCTGGTAAAACGCGTCAGTATACGGAGTTCCAGTGAATTCAATTATAACTGGGATGGTAGCCGATCGAATGGCAGCTTGGCACCTTCGGGCTTCTACTTTGTAGAACTCGAAGCAAAGTGGGCTGGTAAGCGCTATGTATCTCGTTTGAGGCTTATGAAATTTTAGAGTATGGACATGCTTTAAAAAAGAATTAGTTAGTCCGTATATTCGTGTTTAACACGAACCATTTCCTCGAAATTGCTGTTGAATATTTCAATCACTTTGGGGTCGAAATGGTTACCATTTCCTTCATTGATTATTTCAGCTGATTTTTCAATGGAGAAGGCAGGTTTGTAACATCTTTTCATGGTGAGAGCATCAAAAACATCTGCCACTGCTGTGACTCGACCCATCAATGGAATTTCTTCTCCCTTTAACTGGTTAGGATAGCCGCTTCCATTCCATTTCTCATGATGAGTCAGGGCAACCTGTTCAGCAACGCGTGACACTTTTGACGTGGCATTGCGAAGTATGGCCCCACCAATTGTGGCATGTCGCTTCATGACTTCAAATTCTTCAACTGTGAGTCGGCCGGGCTTTAGCAATACAGAATCAGGAATTCCGATTTTTCCAATATCATGAAGAGGGCTGGCCTTAGTGAGTAGCCAAGTTTCTTCATCACTCATGTTTAATCCCCTGGCCAGTATTTCACAGTATTTGCTGATGCGCAGCACATGGTAGCCTGTCTCATCATCACGGTATTCTGCAGCTTGGCATAAGCGGTTGATGGTATCGAGATGTGATACTTCCAGGGCTTTCATGGCTTGGTTGATTTGGGCGGTTCTTTGCTCCACCAGTCTTTCTAGATTTTTTTGATAGTTCTCTATTTCGTCTCTAAGCCGTTTCTTTTCTAGTGCATTGGTAATACTAACCAAAAGCTGTTTTAACTGAATTGGTTTAAGCAGAAAGTCATAGGCACCCTCCTGCATTGATGTAACAGCCGTATTGATTTCGGCATTACCGGTAAACAAAATAAAAGCCTTGTCACCATAGCTCGATCGTACCGATCGTAACAGATCAAGTCCCGTGCGATTGGGCATTTTTATATCTGAAAGAATACAGTCTATGGGAATTTTTTCAAGTATGCCTAATGCTTGCTCAACAGCGTTGGCTACGGCACAATTGAAGCCGTTCATTTGCAGGTAATCCGAGATCAGTGTGCAGATGGAATTTTCATCATCAACTATGAGTACGTTGCCCTTTTTATCGGATGTGTGGACCATAAGTGTAGATTCCCCAAGTCATTCTATTCTAGCGGGTGGGTGCTTTAACTTGACAAGAATAATCTCGAACGAATTCATGAGAAAATCCCATTGGAATTTGATCTTCGCAAAAAACTGGGAAGTTAATTCCGAATATTGGGAATTTTGGGGGAGCTTGGCTAAACTAGTCAGCTATGTTTGAAATGGAACATTCAAGCTGAGAAATTGAGCTGTGAATTTAACGGGGAAGGGATTTATTGAAACAGGGCAACAAATCGTTGCCAATTATCATTGTTTCTATCGCTGGCGTTGGGAACGGTTCCAGAGAGAATTTCACCCATGCCTAGCAAAGCAATTGAAAACAGACAAGTCATGATAATCCGTTTCATTTATGTTAAACTAGCAAGGTTTTACTGTTAGTCAAGCCAGACTTGATGAATTCTTAATTCTGCCACCACTTTGTGAAGCGAAATACGCCAAAATTAAGAGTCTAGAGCGCCAATTTTAGAACCTGAAAAGCTGATCTAAATTGTTCTCCACTTTGGCAGAAGATTTTAGCTCCGTGAGGTAGTTCTGAAACAAGGACATGCTTTTATATTCCTCCTCTTCACTACCTTGATTCTGCTTCAATTTGGCTTCTATTACTTCTCCACTTGGCTCGGTGCGGCTTAACACAGCAGCAATACAGGCAGCTTGATCGGTTTTTTCAATAGTTCCCCATTGATTTATTGGCTGAGTAAAAACCTTTACTAGAACAGGCGATGAAAAACCATAGCCGGCTAACCAGCTTTCTGAGCTAACCTCACCTCTTGAGCTGTCCAACACGGCTTTACCAATTACAGAGGGGAGTTCAGAATTGGGATCAGGAAGTTGGGGTTTAATTGCCTCTAGTTCCAAAGCAGCTGATTGTAGTTTTGCATCGCGAACCATCACCTGCCGGATATTTTCTTTGGCTCTCTCAAAGTGTCGGCCCTTTTCAAATTTTGCTTTTCTGGCAAAGAGAAATACGCCTTCATCATTCTGTAACACATCAGATACTTTGTTATTCTGTTCCATGCTGCTGAAGGCGAATGAATTCACCCCGGCCATATATTCACCCCCCAAAGGCGTCCACTCAGATTTGGAAAATACAGGGCTGTCTTTAACTTCTAGACCATTCAGTTTGGCCACGTTTTCCAGGTTGCCACTCTTTAACGCAGCCTTGCGTATCTCTTCGGCAGATTGTACCAGACTGTCAATGGTCTCAGGCGAGGGGTCGATTTTGAGCAGGATATGACTCAGATCGGCTTTCTCAATATCTTCTTCCATTTTTTTACCATGGGATTGGATGATGTGAACACCGAATTGGGTCAAAACGGGAGCTGATATATCGCCAGAATCGAGTTTGAACGCGGCTTCTGCAAAGGGAGCAACCCATGCGCCCCGAGCTTGAAAGCCTCCTAAATGTCCACCCTGCTCTGCGCTTCCTGGATCTTCGGAATAACTAGTGGCCAGTGTTGTAAAGTCTTCACCTTCAGTAGCACGGTCGCGAATCATTTTAGCCAGAGATAAAATATTATTTGAATCGATTTGAGAAGGAACAATTGGGATTTTCACGTAAGTCAGTTGTGCCGCTTCTTCATTGTTATAAAAGCTGTCGGGATGGGCCTCAAAGAAGGCCTTTAATTCAAATTCCGGAATGGTATCCACTACTTTGGTGATGGAATCAGTGGATACATAGTAATACACTAATTTCGCCTTGGTTTCTTGTTGCGTGATTTGGTAACGTTGCTCCAGGACTGTTTTGTGACTTTGCGAACGCAGTAAAATCTGCAATTGCGATTGAGGCACGATGTATTGACTCAGTTGCTGTTCCATGTTGCGCATGTAGGGGTGTGCATAGGCAGAGTCAGAAGCCAACCAGTTTTCAAATTTCTGAGGATCGAAAACCGAATCGGTGTGAAAGATAGGACTGCTTTGAACCTCAGGTGGGGGATTGTTACGAAACTGATGCAACATTTCTTCGCCTGAAGCGCGCATGTGGTATTTGGAAAATTCTTCGCCTAATAGAATTGATTGAATCTTGTATTCAAACATATCATTGCGCATTCTGACCATCTGCGCCTGATCGGGACTGCGACCAGTTCGCGCCGTTTCATTTTGACGATAGTTCTCCAACTCTTGACGAAAAGATTCCGAAGAAATTACATGGCCGTTGACCTCTCCGGCAGTGACTGAATTTTGGGTACCAAAATTTGAACCAGCCCTATCCATGAGAATTAAACCCAATAAAATCAAGGCTCCAAAGAAGTAGATTACCCATTTGGCATTTTCTTTAAACCACATGATACTCATAGAGCCAGCTCCAGTTAAGCTTTAAAACCGGGCTAAAGGTACCAATGCAGGAGCGGCAAAACAAGCAGAATGCTATATTTTTAAGCCAATTTGAAGCACACGAACCTTTGTGATTTTGTTGTGGTCGGATCCGGCATAGCCGGACTGTCTTTCGCACTAAAAGCGGCTAAGCATGGCCGCGTGATTGTACTTACCAAAAAATTAAGCGAGTCTGGTTCAACTGGGCGAGCTCAGGGCGGAATTGCTTCCGTAACGCATCCAGAAGATTCCTTCGAGAAACATTTAAGCGATACGCTGGTGGCTGGAGATGGTTTATGTCGCGAATCCCAGGTTCGTTTATTGGTTGAACATGGTCCCTCTGTTATTCAAGATTTGATAGACTGGGGGGTTCAATTTACCCGCGAACATGGGTCTGGAGGATCTTCAAAGAGTCGTTCAACGCTTAAATCAAAATCGGGTTTCAAGCAAGAGTTTCATCTCGCCAAAGAAGGTGGACATTCCACTCACCGGATATTACACGCTGATGACATGACGGGCAGGGAAATTCAGAGAGCCTTAGTTCTGGCAGCGCGGCAGCATCCCAATATCAGTTTGAGGGAGAATTGTTTTGGAATTGATCTGGTTACAGAAAAGCATTTACTTCAGCAAAAACAAAAAAACAGTCAATGTTACGGACTTTATGCCTTGGATGAAAGCAGAAACCGGGTAGAGCTGTTTCTGGCAAGATATGTTGTCTTATGTACCGGAGGGCTTGGCCAGGTTTATGAACATACCACCAATGATGATGTGTCTACTGGTGATGGAATCGCCATGAGTTACAGAGCGGGTGCGGCTGTTGAAGACATGGAGTTTATGCAGTTTCATCCAACCTCTTTGTACTGTCCCGGACGACCGACCTATTTGATATCGGAGGCTCTCAGAGGTCATGGCGGAATTTTGCGCAACCATCTGGGAGAAGCCTTCATGGATGTCCTTCATCCATTAAAATCGCTGGCTCCACGGGACGTTGTGGCACGGGCCATCGATGCAGAAATGAAAAAATCCGGGCAAGCTTGTGTATTTTTGGATCTAAGTCATTTGCCCGCGCGGGAAACTCGTAAACATTTTCCCAATATTACACTTCAGTGTAAATCACTGGGTATTGATATAACCAAAGAACAAATACCGGTGGTACCCGCAGCGCATTTTATCTGCGGGGGAGTTAAGGTTAATTCTCACTCAGCTACCGAGTTACAGGGATTGTATGCAGTGGGGGAGACTGCCTGTACCGGCGTCCATGGAGCTAATCGTTTGGCCAGTAATTCTCTTTTGGAAGCAGTGGTTTTTGCAGACCGCGCCTTGGAGCATATACTTACTCATCCCCGGCCTAAGCCGACAGCGAAAGAGTTTTCTGCATGGGATAGTTTCAATTATCCCAAAGCGCCTGAAGAAATTCTGTATTCCCACAATTTGGCGACCATTAAAACCACGATGTGGCATTATGTGGGAATTTTCCGAAGCACGGCACGCTTAAAACGAGCCCTTGAGTTTATTCGAGTAATCAATAAGCAGTTAACCAATGACTACTGGTCCTTCTCATTGGATCCAAAATTAATCGAATTGAGAAATTTATCGCTTTGCGCTGAACTCATAATCCGAAGTGCTTTAAAACGGAAAGAATCTCGGGGGCTTCATTATAATTTGGATTATCCCAATAAAACAAAAACACCCCGGCATACTGTGTTACGCAAGTTGGAGCGAAAGCTTTGAATTGGAGTTTTGAAATCGACTGGGGGTCGAAACTATTTTATTTGTTACTGCTAATTCCGGGATATTGGATTCTATGGGTTCAGTTTCGCAACAAAGCTACCAAAAATATTCTGTTACTCTCAATAGTGGCCGCTCAAGGACTGGCACTTACTTTACTTGTTTTTTCACTGTGTGAGCCGGTTCTGGTTCAAAAAAAATTGGAATTTCATGGACCTGTCGCTTTGTTGGCTATCGATCAAAGCGAAAGTTTTTTAGCCGGTAAGACATTACATGCAGAGACTGTGGTTGCTCAAGCCAAACAGGCTATTGAAAACAAATATTCTGCTGCGAAAATCGAAATAGAGACCATTGATTTTGGTGGTAGATCAGAAAAGCCAGAGGGATTAAAATTTACCGATTATAGTGTTCTAGCAAAAATGATAGAGAACAGGAACATCAAAAACCTGGCGGCTGTTTTTTTAATCAGCGACGGACAAGAACACAGGCAACTTTACTCCGAACGCTTGCAAAATTTGACGG
>JBBQAD010000385.1:0-4017 GCA_038315885.1 Fibrobacteria bacterium
AGGGAAGACAAAGAGCGAATCTGTTTTGATGGTTTTTTAGCTTCATAGTTTTGCGACCTAGGGGCTAATATATTCCGAAATTCCGTTTCGGTAGGTGCATATTCCCGGCCTTTGCGACATTTTAGTCTCTATAACTATGAAATTCTAAAACTGCTCAAATCAATGATTATTTTAACAGAATGTCTTTTCCTCTAGCCCCGTGTGGAGTTCATGAATTACAAAGTTCTATTCGTTTGTTTAGGCAACATCTGTCGATCACCAATAGCAGAAGGGGTTTTTCTCCATTACTGTAAACAAGCGGGTCAAGACAATCAATTTGAAGTTGACTCAGCGGGTACGGGCGATTGGCACAAGGGGCATCTTCCCGATATGCGGGCTAGAGAGGTATGTTCGAAGAATGGCATCGAATTACAGCATCGGGCTCGCCAAATCCACTTGAATGATTTTAGCCACTTCGATCAAATTCTCGCTATGGACTTAAGCAACCACGATACACTGATGGCTCTTTGTCCAGAACCCTTCAGAAACAAATTGAAGTTGATGCGTGATTTTGACGACGAAGCGAACCGTGGTTCTGATGTTCCTGATCCCTATTACAGCGGACCCGAAATGTTTAATACTGTTTATCAGATTTTAGAAAAATGCTGTCATAATTTTTTTCAAACTCTAAAGCCTCGTCTTAAATAAGATTTATTCTTCTTCAGCCAGAAGTCTTGGCTTGATGGAAAGGTGACCCATGTTCTCAATCAGAAATTTTGTGCTTGTCTGTCTTTTGTATTCCTGCTCAATTCTGGCTGAATCAAAGGATAATTCTTTAGAATCAAAACATTACCGAGTGTACTTCCCCAAAGGCTATGAACAAATTGCCGGTGAAGTACTTGAAATCGCTGAACAAGCTTGGTTTGCATTGGCCAAGGCTTATGAGAGTTACAACACTTATGAAAAAATTAATATCATACTTTCCGATCGCAGCGATGATGCCAATGGAATGGCTATATACACTAGCAGTCATGTGGAAATCTTCGTACCACCCATCAACTGGAATTTAAGAGGCCGCAGAAACTGGCTTGAAAATGTGGTAACCCATGAGCTTGCCCATATCTTTTCACTGAGAAGAGCGGCTTATCTGGCCCCCATCGATCTCGCAGTAGTGACTGGTGCAACCGAGTTCGGAGACCTGAATAAGAATAGCTTTGGGGGAACTGTCTTTTGGGTTCCTCTGGTTGCCCCAACTTGGTGGGTAGAGGGAATTGCGCAGCTCGAAGCGGACGAAAACGGTTATGATCGCTGGGATTCTCAAAGAGATATGCTGCTACGGGATGCTTGGAAATTTAAAATACTCCCTAGTCTGTCTCAAATTGAAACCTTTGGAGATAACTGGAATACATCCATTGATGCCGAGCGAGTGTATAACACAGGGTTTGGTTTCTTGCGTTACTTGCGAGAAAGATATGGCATGCAAAAGGTTCGCAAACTCGCTTTCGAGCGCTCCTCCTTTAATTTTGATTGGCGGGTTAAGGCAGCTTTTGGAAAACCCCTCATCGAATTGTATGACCAGTTTCTGAAATCTCTGGATGAATCCTACGCAGATTTCAGTTCTAAAAATAATGAAAGTATCTATGCTTCTGCGGGTAATTTCAACAGCAGTATTACATTCTCTAAAGACGGGAGATACGAAGCTTGGATTTCTAATGATCATCGCGACTCCCCCATGGATTGGGTTGTTGTGCGAAATCGAAAAACTAGAGAGATATATAAATCCGGGAAACCCATTTCCCGCGCAGTTGAATCTGCCCAAGGGGAAACCCAGTCACACTACTCAAAGAAAAGTGCTGCCGTGAACGATGGGAATTTTTCTCAAAAACCAGAATGGAAGCATCAACTTACAGGAACCAGAAGTCTTGGCAGGATTAATCAATCTGGGTTAGGAATAGCGCCCTTTGCTACAATTCTGAAGGCACAATCTAATGGCCAAAATTGCCATGAATTTAATACAAAGCTTTGGAAAGATTTTGGCAATTCTGGCTTGGAGTTTCATCCCATGAAAAACCTATTGTTAACAGCCAGGCAAGATTTGTATTCGAGTTACACTGACCTATGGGAGTATGACTTCAAAACAGACGCGTGGCATCGGCTCACCTGGGAGGAGCGTGCCTATGATGCCAGCTACCGGCCTGATGGCAAAGTCATTGTGTTTGCCCAGATGAGCAAGGGAAGTAGTAACATCGCCATTTTAGACAGCCTTGGAATTGTCCATACCCTCACTCATTTCGCCCCCGGTCAAATGGTCTTTAACCCCAAGTTCAATGTCAATGGCGATTCTATTTATTTCAGTTATGGAAAAAAGGATAAAGAGGCAATTGCCGTTATTTCTTCGGAAGCAAAAGAGTATAATTCCATCGCCGCTTTAAGAGATTCTTCAGCCTTCCCCGATTCACTTAACATTGCCTTATCGGAAACAATTCGTTTTGTCACTCCACTAAACAGAAGTACCCCTCGAGACTTGGGGATTCATGGTGATACATTAATCTGGTCTGAAAACCGAGATGGGGTTTACAATGTGTATATGAAAAAGACCGGAGACAGTGTTATTTATCAATTAAGTGATGTAGTAGGCCAGGCCTTACAACCAGTACTCCACAACCAACAGCTGTATTATCAGGGTTTTCAGAAAAAAGGATTTCATATCATCAAGAGTGATATAAAACCTCAAGCGTATTATACTTTGGATAGCATTACTGATTCGCTGCCCAGAACTAATTTAAAAAAATTAAAATACAGTGAAACATTTAATGAGAGCAGCGATTTCATCGATGGAATGGTTTGGGAAATTCTGCCCTATCTTTCCATCGCGCCACGCTACATCAGGGCAGACTCTGCATTGTTTGATGCCTCGATTGGGGCAAATTTGACATTTGGTTCGCGTAAAAATTTGAATTACAGTCATCAAATTTCAGCTGAAATTTCTCTATACAAACCCGATAATTCGCCGCCAAATTACAGGCTTTCCTATGCGAGCGCCATAGGGCTACCCAGCCTTCGGCATAATTTGAGAGCCTGGAACCGTGCCATTCAATTTGGTATAAATCAAGATGTCATTAACAACCGAAATTCGACCAACCGAGGTCAGGATATTCTCGACCCCACTGAAGGGTTTATCTCCTTTGAAGAAAGCTATAAGATTCTATCATCCAGCAAATATCAACAAATATGGTATCAGATGGCCTTGCCCGAGGCCATTCTTTATCCCTATTTCAATTGGTCTACCTCTGGCTGGTTCTGGAGACGCTTGGTGGATCAAAGTTACACTTATGACTATACCATTCGGCGCTTTCCCTCAGGAGAACTCCTCGATGGCCAGCAATTTGATGGTTCTACGTTTAAGGATGCAACCTTCCATCGCCACTTTTCTCAGGGAATTCAGGCCTCTTTAGGTGCAGGTGAAATTGGAAAAATCCGTCCGAAATACATATCGCTGGGTCTGTCGGCTCGAAAATACTGGACTCGCTATATGGATGATGCCATAAGCACCGACTCGCTGGCAATGTTACTTAAATATCAAGAAGGCAAAGTACCGGGAGAGTTCACCCCAACTTTAAGAGAATTTAATCCTTACAATATTGATATTACTTTAGACATGGCGTGGTCATGGAATAAATTCGCAACCGCCCACTTCAGCTCCTGGTTAGGGTCGCATATGCGCAGTTTCCCCCTGGATACCTTTCGGGTTCAGAGGGGCGATACCAGCGACAATGTAACAGTATCACAAATTGCTTCTGAACTCTATCCGATTTCCTATCACTTGAGCCGCAGTATGCTGCAAGGGTATCCGATGTCTCTTCGATTTAAAGGTGAGGACTTAATGGAAGGTCAATCAACCGCTTTTGCCAGAGCAGAGCTGATTTTACCCTTTGAAATCCGCACCTTTCTTTCCGGCCTGCCCCTAACCTCATTGACACAGTTACAATTCACATTCTTTGCTGAAGGGGGTAGTTCGCTACCTGTTGCTTTTGACGG
>JBBQAD010000005.1:0-18140 GCA_038315885.1 Fibrobacteria bacterium
GTTAAAATATGCCGGAGCAGAAAATGCTTTTCAAGGTAGCCAGGCCTATCCCAAGATAAGCGCAGAAGGCTTGGTTCGTTTGCAACCTGATTTCATTTTTGATTTAGTTCCCGATCGAAATGACAAAGGAATAAGTCGCGAAAAGGTGATTCAGCAATGGAGTGAATTGGCCGACGTAGTTGGAAGCTTGGACGCCGTTCGAAAAAATAGAGTCATTATATTTGATCAAGATTATTGTGTTATTCCCGGCCCACGCCAGATTCTCCTTTTGGAGGATATTTCGAGGGTATTGCAAGGCTGGAATGAATAATAGTGTTCCACTGTTGGAAGTACGCAATCTGGGCTATCGATTAGCCGATGGTGGCAATTGGCTTTTAAGAAAAATCAATTTTTCGCTTGATGCAGGCGAAGCGATAAATGTGATTGGTCCCAATGGAGCTGGAAAAACCACTCTCTTAAAATGTTTAATCCATATTTATCAAGCCAGCGAAGGTCAAATTTTGATTCAGGGACGCGACATCAGTGAACTAAAACGCAAAGAGTTGGCGCAATTCATTGCTTGGGTTCCTCAAAATGAAGAAGATAGCCCACCTTTTTTGGTGGAAGAATATGTATTGATGGGGCGTTATTCGCGATTGCGACCATTTCATCGTCCTGGCCCTGAAGATATACAAGCAGTTGAAGAGGCCTTAGAAACCTGTGGTCTACAGAGCTTTCGAAAAAGACAATTAAGTACACTAAGTGGAGGCGAACGCCAAAAGGCCCATATTGCAGCGGCACTGGCGCAGGCTGCTCCTATCTTATTGCTGGATGAACCAGGGAGTTTTCTTGATCCAAAACAATCCTTAGAAATGGATAAACTGTTTACATCTTTGAATAAACGAGCGGACAAACCTGCTATAATAACAGTTACTCATGATCTAAACCGTGCTCTCGTACACGCCACTAGTTCCAGGCTGACGATTCAGAATACGCCTCTCAATTCAAATTCTATTTCTATTTCTCAACCTAACCCTAAGCCTAAACTGAATCCTACTCGTATTTTGGGAATCGCAAATGGCGAATGTCAATTTTTGGAGGATTGTGATGAAGTACTTAAAGAAGACAAGCTGGAAAAATTATTTGATCGGCAACATCGACCTTTTTTAAGAGCAATGCATCCTGAAACCGGGCAACTTTGTCTTCTTCCTGATGTACATGAATTTTCTTAAACTGAAAAAATTGATAAGCATATTTGAGATTTGAAATTTGAAATACTAGGTTAACAACGGTGAAACGTGAACATTGGATTCTTCTTCTTTTAGTCGTTTTTGCGATCCTTACATTATTTGTAAGTCCTTTTTTGGGAATGGAATCCGTTTCACTTCGTCAAGTGATAAGCCCAGGTATTGAATCCAAAATCTTCTGGAATTTAAGAGTTCCTCGATCTGTTCTCGCCTTTCTTGCCGGAGCTTGTTTGGCGATGGGAGGCCTTGCCTTTCAAGCCTTGTTCCGTAACTCATTGGCTACCCCTTATACACTCGGGGTTGCCAGTGGAGCATCACTGGGCGCAGGTTTATTTGTCCGTTTTGGCGTCGTCTTTAGTTTTCTTGGTCTGGATGGACTTCCACTGTCGGCCTTTATTGGCGCTTGTGTAGCTATGGCCATGGTCTATGGATTGGCTAAGCTTGCTTCAGAACGCGGTTTCTCATCGTTTACATTGCTTTTGGCGGGGGTAGCAATGAACTACTTCTTTTCAAGTTTGTTGCTCATGACTCAGTATCTCAGCGATTTTACAAAAAGTTTTCAAATCCTTCGCTGGACCATGGGTGGCCTAGAAACTGTGGGTTATCAGTCGATATACCAGATGCTGCCTTTTATCATTCCAGGAATGGGACTGTTACTTGGATTAAGCAGGGAACTCGATCTGTTACTCCATGGTGAAGCTATGGCCATCGCCCGTGGCGTCGATGTGGAGAAGGTGCGTCGAAGAATTTTTTTAGGAACCAGTCTTTCCGTAGGCGGAGTGGTGGCCTTTTGCGGCCCTATCGGATTTGTGGGGCTAATGGCTCCGCATATCTGCCGCTTGATGCTGGGTCCAGGTCATGCCCGCTTGATACCTGCCTCTATACTCTTTGGAGCCAGTTTTCTTTGCTGGTGTGATACATTGGCACGCAGCCTCATTGCTCCTGCAGAAATTCCCGTCGGTGTAATCACGGCCTTATTGGGTGGACCTTTCTTTTTGTGGCTGCTAGTGAAGAAGCGCACATGAAGTGTTAAAAAACCATAACGGAGGTCATCCAAGATTGCTGCCGTAGGGGGGATTGTTAAAGCTTGGTGCAAGCATGGACTTGAAATATGTATTTTCGCTGCCCGGAGGATTGTAAATATGGTTCCAAAAGCTATTCAGAGTAAATTGTGGCTTTTACCATTCATCTATCTGGTCTTGGCTTGCGGCAAGAGTGATATCAAAGCCCCTGATCAATTAATCATTGATATGTCACCGGAAAAAATTGAAAGAGGAGCCTATTTAGCCAAACATGTCGCAGCTTGTTTTGCCTGTCACTCTCCGCGAGATTTCTCAAAATTTTCTGGCCCAACTATTAAAGATAGTCTGGGAGCAGGAGGTAACGCTTTCACGAAATTGGATGGCATACCAGGTGTGCTTTGGCCACGGAATATTACACCCTATGCAATCGGTATATGGAGTGATGCAGAATTATTACAGACCGTTACTACCGGCTTAAGAGGAGATAAGCATCCCCTATTTGAATTGATGCCTTATAAAGCCTATGGAAAAAGTGATCGAAGAGATATACTTGCAATGTTAGCCTATGTACGCAGCATTCAACCTGTGGAGAAAAAACAACCGGAATCTAATTTGGATTTTCCTGTGAATTTGTTTTTGAAAAAAATGCCTCAAGAAGCAGCATTTGTAGACAGGCCTCCAGAAAGTGATACCCTTGCCTACGGAAAGTATTTGGTTCAAATGGCCGCTTGTATTGATTGTCATAGTATGCGGACCAAGACTGGAAAATTTGTAAAAGGAATGCAGTTTGCTGGAGGCATGAAGTTTCCTCTTCCAGGCGAAGCCTGGGCGGTTTCTGCAAACATCACTCCAGATTCAAGCACAGGAATAGGAGCTTGGTCGCAAGAACATTTTGTGCTTCGGTTTAAGCAGGCGAGAGAAGACGCGGCTAATGAAGTGGCCCCCGGTGAATTTAATACTCATATGCCCTGGAAGAGTTACGGAGGAATGAAAGAATCGGATTTGGGGGCGATATATCAATATTTACATTCTCTGAACCCTGTGAAACATCAAGTGAATCACTTTATCCCTGCCAAGAAAAGCTAGAAGACCAAGTGAGGTGAGTATTTTCAAAGAAAGCCCCAATCATTCTGAATCAAATTCTTCGTTGATACCAAATCATTATTGAAAGCATGGTACATGCAATAGCTACAGATAAAGGAAACAGCACAGTTGCTGTAGAATAATGATCAAGAGCCAAAATTGCTAAGGTATTTCTAACTGTAAATAGCATAAAAAAAAGAATACTTTCTTCATGTGGATATGTATACGCTTTTCGGATTGTAGGACCAAAACCAAGCAAATCGACAGCGGTTAGTATTACTACTGCCCACAATGGATTAGAAGTGTAATACCAGACTGGCAAAGAAGCTAAAGCAGCCAGTAAAAACACCCAATCAACGGTTTTAATTGTATTATCGGTTCGTTTGATAAAAGCCAAAAAGGCGATAAATCCCGTAATTGCACCGGATATACCAATTGGCCATGTACCTATACCTCCATTAGCCTCTAACTGAGCAAAAAAAACAATTATTGTAGTAATACTCCAAATTAACCATGAAAATAAATGGGGTTTAGTATCTCCCGATAAAATTGACCGGATATAAGGAACGAAAGCAAAGAATGTCACAATTATGGCAAATCCGCTGAATATTAATTTAACGCTTGTAATCATACTCGCCTCAGTTTAATCGCTTCATCAAAGAATTTTGATCAATGCGCATCTAGCCTACTAAGAAGTAAAAAACTAGTTTCAAAATTATGAAAACTATTCAATTAGGTAAAACCGCGGAACAAGTCTCAGCATTATGCTTAGGAACGATGTTCTTTGGCTCTAAAACCAGTGCAGAACAGTCTCTAAAAATTCTTGACGCATACTATGAAGCCGGAGGCACTTTTCTTGATACAGCGAATATTTACTGTCGATGGTATGGGGAATTCGTAGGTGGAGAAAGTGAAACAGTACTTGGAGATTGGATTAAGAATCGTAAAAATCGAGATAAGCTATTTCTGGCCAGCAAAATGGGCTTTGAGTATCAAGACGTCCCTCGCTCTTTAAAGTTGGAGTATGTCATATCGGAGTGCGAGAAAAGCCTTAAACGCATGAAGATAGATACCATCGATTTGTATTATGCCCATGTTGATGATCTGAACACGCCCGCAGAAGAATTTCTCGAAGCGTTTACACGTCTCAAATCAAGTGGGAAAATTCGATTTGCAGGGGCGAGTAATTTTTCGACCTGGAGGCTAGAAACATGTCGACAAACTGCTTTGCATAATGACTTTCTTGAGTTTAGTTGTATTCAACAACGTCATTCTTTTTATCGTCCCCAGTGGAATGCCATTTTTGGGGCTCAAAAAGTGTGTACACCTGAGCTTTTAGAATATTGTGAAACAAATCACTTAAGTTTACTTGCCTATTCACCCTTATTATCGGGTGCCTATTCCAAATCATCGCAGATTCCCGAAAAATACCATGGGGGCAATGATCAACGAGTATCAGCCTTAAAAAGTATAGCCGAAGAGAAAAATTGTACAGTCAATCAGTTGATATTAAGCTGGATGCTTCACTCTACTCCTTCTGTCATTCCTATTTTTGGAGTAAGCTCCGAGCAACAGCTTCAAGAGAATCTAGGTTGTTTATCGATTGAATTATCAAAAGAAGAAATGATTCAATTGGCATAAGAAATGAATGATCAATAACGATTCTATGGTACTAGAACCGATTTATTTCATTGACATTTTGATTTAAAATCACATGTTTAAAAAGCTCATCTAGCTAACTACTTAATTTGGTTTGGAAGGCCGAACGCAGTTTAGATAGAAATCACTAATGGAATCGGTACAAAGCTTGCCCCTATGAATGCATTTCACATTTTTCTTATCATCCTCTTCAGCCTGGTGGGAATGGGCTTTTTCTATTCAGGGAAAAAACGGGGTAATACAATTTTGCTTGTTTGTGGAATCGCTTTAAGCCTGTTTCCTTACTTTGTGCATAATACTATCGTAATGGCTGGGTTGGGTCTTATATTGATTGTGGCTCCTTTTATTGTGCAATTGTGAGTTAAAGATTTTTTGCTTTGTGTTACAGTTTTGAATTCTAATGCGAACGGGGGTAGCACGCGATCGCCGCCCTGCAAAAGAATGATACTGTTAGAACCAGGGCGGAAGCGCGGGCGAGGGGGCTCTGGCCCCCCACCAAATCCACAAGGTGTCATCACAAACCTTGCAACTCGGCCTTCTAGCCGTTAAAAGTTCCCATTAGCTTTTTACAAGGCTCGGAAACAAAATCACAACCCTCAGACGTCTCCGACCAAGCGAAAGCAACAACTTCTATCTGGACGGGGTTTTTGCAGGCGGAAAGCATGCCTATTTTGGCGGTTTGACAAGAATTAGCTAAGGGAATCCCCTTATTTCAAGGCTTCCAGGTGATAGAATACCCTTGTCATTATGGAACAAAACAATCATAATTCGGGCCAGGCATCTGAGGCTTCTAACCAGGCTCCATCGCGCCATTTGCAGCCGAATGAGCATCAAGTGTCACTCCCCTCTCTACCCCCGAAACCTGTCAAAACCACTATTACACTGGGAAAGTACCACCTAGAGAAACGCATTGGGCGCGGAGGCATGGGCGAAATCTGGAAAGCCCAGGGCCCTTTCAATCACCTAGTTGCCGTAAAGGTTTTACGAGGTGGCGTATTATCTGACAAGGATTCGCTGGCGCGCTTTCGTAAAGAAGCACAGGCGATGTCCAAATTACAACATCGTAACATTTGCCGGATTCTAGATGTTGGCGAGAGTCTGGGGCTAGAAGGGCCTACCGCTTACATCGCTATGGAATTGTTGGAAGGTGTTAACCTCGCTGAAATCCTGGATTACTCCGCACACTCCAGCATGAGCACAGACTCAAAGCCTGGAAGTTCAAACCAACCCAGTAGCCTTAGCGACTTGTCGACAATCGTTAAGTCAGTAAAAAGCTATCAGAACCTGGAGGAAACGTCTTCCACAAAACCCAGTCCCGGTCCATCCGGAGAACCCCTTCCGGTGCAATTGAGTCTAGCAGTCATCCTAAAAATATGTGAAGCGATACAATTCGCTCATGAGAAAGGTATTTTTCACCGCGACCTTAAACCGGCCAACATTTTTATTCGCGAGGACGGTGAGCCCGTTATTCTGGATTTTGGTTTAGCTAAGGTTAAAAGCCACAACGACGTGCACAGTATGTCTTTATCCCATGCGGGTGATGTGTTCGGTACATTTGAGTACATGGCGCCAGAGCAGGCCCAATCATCCAAAGATGTCGATGAGCGCAGTGATTTGTATGCATTGGCCGCCATCTTGTATCAGATGTTAACGGGGAGAAAATCCTTCCAGAGCTCTGGTCATGTGCTTAAAGATATTCAACGTCTGCAAATGCATGAACCCGTGAAGCCCTGTTTGCTAAACCCTCGACTTGACAAAGAACTTCAGAGCATCTTGCTGAAGGCTCTGCAGGCGGAGCCCCAGGCACGCTATGTTTCTGTCCAGCAATTTGCAGATGATATCCAGCGTTACTTGCGTGGTGAGACTATCCTCGCCAAGAAAATGGGAATTACTTCCAGGGTAAAAAAATTCGCCAAACGACACAAAGTTAGTGTTACTTATAGCTCGGTTATTTTGTTTATCAGTATTGCCTTTCTGTCCTATTTTATATGGGAATATCAAAAACATTGGGGTAGCTGGTCAAGTGTGTATACATGGGATCACCGTCAGGTGAGCCCCAACCACGATTTTGCTGTCTATGATGCATTTTTGAGCAAACAGGAGAAATTGTTTAATCAGGATAGCAGTGGCTTGCTATTGAAAAAAATGAATTGGCTTCAAATTGTACCTATTGATATCACTGGTGATATACGAGTTATTTGTAGAATAAAAACATCCCATCGCTTGGATGCCTTTGAAATAGCCATTAATGCAGCCGTCGCCCCCCTTGATAACATGTATGCGGTTCCAACGAGTTATTCTTTTCAGATTGGTGGCTATTTGGGCAAAACAGATTTTGCTACTGTGAACCACCAAAGTAAAATTCCTGTCTGGTTGAAAAGCGCAGCCACAAAAATGCAACCTAACCAGGAACTGGAAATCCAAGTGGAACGAATTGGAGAAACTTTTAGTTTAACTGTAAATCGAGAAAAAACAGTGGAGACCCAGAACCTTTTGCCATTACACTCTCCAAGAAATAATTCGGTATTACTAAGAAGCATGGCAGATTCGGTTCATTTGTTATCACTGCAAATTTACAGAATGAGCATGCCTGAAAAAACCTCCCCTTTAGTTGCAGGGGAAGTAATGGCCTCCTACGGATTTACTGATGCCGCCATCAATTATTTTGAGCATATAGGGAATGATTACAAGGGCCATGACATTGCTGTAAGCGCTTTGGTTAAAGCTTATTTAATCGAATCTGGCAAAAAACCTTTAGAAACAGAAAAGGAAAAAGCCATTTATCAAATTATTACTAAGCAATATCCTAACTCTCCTTATCGATTGTCAGCAGTAGAAGCCTATACTGTAAAATGTTTAAATGCTGGCAGAACGGATGAAGCCCTTGATAATCTGCAGCGGGTCCTCCAAGATAAGCCAAGCTCATTGCTGCCATTGGAATTTTTAAGCCCCGCATATTCTGATTCATTGACACCAGCTCGGCTTAATCGCTTGCTGCCCTTGCTAAACGGATTGCCTTCTATTCCACGGCTATCTGCAAATTTGAAAAAAGGTATAAACTTTCATTTACTGACCAACAGCAATGTCGGAGAGTTTTTGCTTACGAATTGTAATCTTTCTGATATTACATTTATAAATAGCAAAACACTCCATAGTTTACATATTGGCCAAAACTATGAAGTGTCAAACTTTCAGGTTCTGAAAGACAAGCGCCTTAGGTTGTTAGACCTAGGTCAAACCCAATTTCGCGAGTGGAAAATGCTGAATGGCATGCCGCTGGTGGAGCTTGGTATCAACAAGATGGGTTTAAATAAATTCCCTTTGCCAGACGCAAAGCACTTTCCGTTGCTTGAGATTGTCTCCTTAAGCCACAACCCCATGACCAATCTTAAAGGATTGGAAACATTTAATCTCAGACGATTAACTGCCACCAGCTGTAAACTGGATGATATTAGCGCGCTAAGGGGAATGTCCAAATTAGATATTTTACTGCTGCCCGATAATAACATAAAGGATCTTAGCCCACTAAAAGGTTTAAAAATTTCTAATCTAGATGTTTCCCAAAATGAAATCACGAGCCTAGATGACATTGCGGGCGAACGGCTAAAAACCTTGATGGCGAATAACAGCCAAATTGTTTCTATGCCAAAAACTTTTTTCCCCGTTCTAAAAAAATTGGCACTAAAAAGATCGCAAATCAAAGATCTTAAGTTTTTACGTCAAATGCTAAAATTGGAATACCTTACTCTTTCTAATTCATCGCTTACATCTTTACAAGGTCTGGAGTCCGTCCGATTACGAACATTGGATATATCGGGCTCTCCTATTAAAAACTATGAAGCACTTCGTTCCCAAGGTAGTCTAGAATGGATTCGCCTGAATAACACTTCATTTTCAAATTTGAAATCGCTAGACTCTCCAGACATGCTTACTATAGAGGCGAGAAAAACAAAACTTTCTTCCCTGGCTGGCATTGACCGATTTAAACATCTCAAAGAATTATCCATTGGACACACCCAAGTAAAACACCTAACACTGGTTCAGACACTACCACTCATTTCGCTTAACATTGAATTTACTAATACTACAGGGATTGAATCTCTTGCTCAGGTTCACACTCTAAAAAAATTGATTGCACCCAATGCCAAGCTTCGCGATCTTCGCCCACTAAACCACCTGGATAGTCTTGCGCTTGTGAACATCGATAATAATCCTGTCAAGTACTGGATGCAACAGCCCTGGCCCGAAACAACTTTTTTCTATAACTGCGGTTTAAATGAAATCGAACTTGATCGGTTAATAAAACAATGGATGCCAATTGAAAAAATGGAACAGAATCGGCGAAGGGCTGAGATTTACAAAATTTGGAAAACAGGTAATTTTCCTGATCTTAGACGGGTGGCTCAAGCGCAAGTCGATGGTACCCGTCTGCTATTTATTCCTATCGAAGTTTCCTACAGGCAAGCAAAGTGGATTGCCGAGAAAAGTCATGGCCACTTGGCTCGATTAAGTTTGAGTACTACTCTAAGGAATCTGAGTGATTTGGGAGAACCAAAATCTGCCGGATGGGTTTCAGAGGATATTTTTGATCAACTAAAAGATCCTGATAATTACACTCGCAATAATCACATCTTTGTCGACAAAAAACTGGTTAATACACAAGCCTGCGTTGATTTTGGCATGCTTGTTCGTTGTCGAGAGGATGCATTACAAACTCTTGTCCTTCAGTGGGATAAATGATCCTTGCTTTGCTTCACTCACTAAGCATACCAAGAAAAGTTATACATACTGTCTAAACTTTTTGCTAGGATTCTACTTACTGTTATGGCCAATGCGAATCAAACGGTGAGTCTTAAATATTCTTGACTGCAGCTTTTACCCTAAATCCGAAATCGTAATTTAAGCATTTGATAAATAAAGAACTAATGAGAATGCGAAATATGTAGGGATAAAGTTATTAGCCCGAATGCCCAAATAGAATGACACATTTTTAAAAACAGGATTTGGACATTTTTTTACAGAAATCCAATGCAAAGCTGCGGAAGCAATTTAAATTCTCCACAGAATGAAATTTAAGTAGTACAAGTATGAACGCAGTTGAAATTGAAGCCGCCATTACGGACCTCACCGAGAAAAATAAGACCGACCTCACCCGTTGCGCCGAAGGCATTCTGCTCGCCCGTGAAGCCCATTTTCCTGCCACCATCGCCGACCTGTACGATCCCGATAACATGCCGACTAAATTGCGCGCCGCCCATGAGCGAAATGATGATACTCTCGAGCGCATATACATCGGGCGTCGTTTTCGCAATGATGCAGAGCGACTGAAAAAACTCTTCGATTTGTATACAAAAATAACGGCTTCAGCCAAGCCACAGCAGGCATTAAAAGTGACTGCTAAGGCAAAGGGTAAAAAAGCATGAGTGATACCCCTACATACAAAACTCTAGTTCCCGAAGGTTACACTGAATGGCTGACCGAGCTCAAAGGTCGTATCCACTCCGCCCAGCAGCGCGCAACTCTGGCGGTCAATCGCGAATTGGTGCTGCTCTATTGGCAAATCGGTCGTGACATTCTAGCCCGCCAATCCGATCAAGGCTGGGGTGCCAAAGTGATAGAACGCTTGGCTCAAGATTTACGCAAGGCCTTCCCCGACAGCAAGGGATTTTCACGTGCCAATCTGATGTATATGCGAGCCTTCGCTGAAGCTTGGCCAGATTCCGTAATTGTCCAACAGGCTGTTGGACAATTACCCTGGGGCCATAATTTGGTGCTGCTGACCCGGCTAAAGGAACCACAGCAACGTTTCGACTACGCTAAAAGCGCCCTCGAACATGGGTGGTCGCGCAATATGCTTAACATCCATATTGAATCCCGTTTGCTTGAGCGAAGCGGCGCTGCCGTCACTAACTTCGACGTTCGACTACCCAAGCCGCAATCTGACTTGGCGCGTGAGTCGATAAAGGATCCCTATCGTTTCGACTTCCTGGGGCTCACCCACGAAGCCCATGAACGCGAAATCGAAAACGCTCTAGTCAAACATGTCACTGAATTTCTGTTGGAGTTAGGCGCGGGCTTTGCATTTGTAGGTCGGCAAGTACTTCTCAACGTAGGCGGAGACGAGTTCTTTTTAGATCTTTTGTTCTACCATCTCAAGCTGCGCTGCTATGTTGTCATTGAAATAAAGGCGGGTAAGTTCAAGCCCGAGCATCTGGGCCAGTTGGGATTCTACCTAACCGCAGTCGACCGGCAAGTCAAAAGTGAACAAGACAATCAAACCATTGGTTTGTTACTCTGTAAAAGCAAAAATAAGATTGTGGCCGAATATGCTTTGGGCGACAAGACCCAGCCCATGGGTATCGCGGAGTTCAAGTTGCTCGAAGCCATGCCAATTGAGTTACAAAGTAGCCTACCGAGCATCGAACAAATAGAAAGCGAACTGGCGAAGGACCATAACACTCTGGAGGACGAAGCGCAATGAGCATTGAAAATAAATGCGTACCTTCAGTTTCGGTTAGCTATCAAACGAGTGGAGCTTCTACCAAGGCCAACGAATTCGGCATGCGGCCCATGCAAGAACGCGCCTATGAGCGACGAGGCGAACAATACCTGCTTATCAAATCGCCTCATCGCGGTGGATGAAATTTATCATGTGACCGCTAACCCCGATAATAAACTGGGCAGCCATCTGGGTGATTTCATTACTCGTGATAAAATGCATATCGTAGCTATGACGGGGTCTTACTTTCGTGGGGATGCCGAAGCTGTACTTTCTCCCCAAGACGAAGCCAGGTTTGATACTGTAACTCGCGCGAAAGCAGTAAAGACAAAATAAAAGAAGTGGAACACATCATCGGTGAACTTGCTTTGGGCATGGCCAAAGAGGGATTCGATTGGATTTGGTGTGAGCATGCGCTGACGATAGGCTATCGCTCGAGTCTAACCGAAATTGTGCAAATCATCGGTCGCGCCACGCGAGATGCCAAGGGTAAGGTCCGGTCCCGCTTTACGAATTTAATCGCTGAACCCGATGCCAGTGAACAAGCCGTTGTCGAAGCCGTCAATGATACACTGAATCCCTACGTAGAACAACACCGAGAACTGATTCATAAGATTGGTGTTACAGGCGGAAAGGTGGAGACTCGTATCGCCAACACTTAGTGTAATTGATACAGCCGTTAAAAAGATTCGGGGCGGCTCTATAACTAATGTTATCTATGATCCAAAAACGGTACGATTGATTGAAAGATGGCCTAGTACGATTTATACAGTTTTAAAACATTAGCGACCGGGGGTAGCACGCGATCGCCGCCCAGCAAAAGCTTGAATCAGTGACTAGCAGGGTGGAAGCGCGGGCGAGGGGGCTCTGGCCCCTCCAAGACTATCTTTCATTCCGCCCCGTTTTTAAGCATATTCTGACCAATTTTGTCCCAAAACCCTTGCCCTTGGCGTATACTGTCAAGGGCAAGGGTATTAATTTGACTTCGGCTTAAGGGTAGGCCAAAATTAGAGATCTCTATAATATGGTTTGGGTTTTAAGGTTCTAAAGGGATGCTAAGGTCTGTCAAGCAGAGTGTTCGATATAAAGGTTCATTATGAAAAAGTCTTTTTTTGTGTTATTCATTCTGCTCATTGTTGTCATCGTGCTCGTATTCGGCTTGCAACAGTTACGCGGTCCTCGCGGTCAAACTACCAGCAACAACTCTACAAACAATAATAATGAACTATTTGTCTACTGTGCTGCGGGTCTAAAACCGGCCATTCAACCTTTGATTGAAACGTTTCAGAAACAGTATCACATCAATGTTCAAGTTCAATATGGCGGATCAGGAACACTTTTAAGCAACCTGCAAATTTCAAAAATTGGGGATCTGTATCTCGCTGCTGACGCCAGTTATTTAGAGATAGCGGAAAAAAAGGGGCTGGTTAAAGAATTGTTACCCCTTGCCTATATGCGACCTGTAATAGTAGTTGCCAAAGGCAATCCTAAGCGAATACAAAGTATAGAGAATCTTTCTGATCCCGCTCTGCGAGTCGCTCTGGCAAGTCCCGAAGCGGCTTCAATTGGCAAACAGACCCAGGCAATTTTGGAAAAGGCAGGAAAATGGAAAGCTTTAGAGCTAAACACCCAAAAGAATGGAGTTTTTAAATCAACGGTCAATGATGTCGCCAATGATGTCAAACTCGGAAGCGTTGGTGCAGGTATTGTTTGGGACGCCACCGTAAATCAATATCCCGAATTAGAAGCCGTGCATATCCCTCTTTTTGATTCAGCAGTGAATGAGGTTCAGGTCGGTGTGTTAACATCAACTCAGCAGCCCACCACAGCACTGCGCTTGGCTCGATATTTAAATAGTCGGGTGGGAAATCAAGTATTTGAAAAGCAAGGTTATGAGGCTGTGAAGGGAGATATATGGGAGTGGTCTCCCGAAATCACGTTCTACTGCGGTTCGGTAAATCGACGAGCAGTCGAAGGGGTGATCAAGGCTTTTGAAAATAGAGAAGGAGTTACAGTCAATACGATTTATAACGGCTGTGGTATTTTAACCGCTCAAATGCGGACCATCAATCAAAAGGGAGGAGCTGGCTTTCCCGATGTATACATGGCTTGTGACCGCTATTATCTTGAAAATGTGAAAGCCTGGTTCCAAGAAGATATGGATATCTCAGATACAAAAATCGTGATTGCCGTCCAAAAGGGAAATCCAAAAAATATTCGGAGTTTACAAGATTTGATCAAACCGGGCATGCGGGTTTCGGTGGGGCAACCCGATCAGTGTACCATTGGGGCTTTGACAAAAATTATGTTACAAAAGGAAAATTTATACCAACAGGTCATGGAGAATGTGGTGACCCAGGCGGCTTCATCGGCCTTGCTGGTACCTAGCGTGGTGACAAAATCGGTGGACGCAGCCATTGCTTATGAAACAGACACTAAGGCAGAGGCAGATAAAATCGATCAAATCATGATTGATTCACCCAATGCCAAAGCGATACAACCTTTTAGTATAGCCCGGTCTAGTGATTACAAATACTTGGGACGCCGACTCTTCGATGATGTTCGCCATGCGAAAGAAGCATTCCTGGATGCCGGATTTCATTTTCGGGCAGATTCTGGACTTGATTCAAGTTCGGTCTCAATGAATAAGTTGAACGCGAACTCTGCGCAGAAGTCTATATTGAGTTCGGTGTCGACAAATGTCAGCTCACAATCCTTTGTTAAAGAGGAAATGAAGGAAAATAAGTACATCGATGTTATCAATTAGCCACAAGTATTCTTTTAAGCCGCAGTTTCGAGTGATTGCTTCATTCTGTATGTTGCGCACCATCCGAATCTAATATGAGTTCCCAAAGGTCGGAAGACCGCCGTTTTTATTTATTGTTTGGAACCATGCTGGCCGCTTATGTGGGATTGATTCTCATGTTAATAGGCGCCGACATTCTTTACATGCTACAACATACCTGGGCTAGTTTCGGCAAGGGGCTTCCCTGGACTGAAACACTGTTACATAATCCCATTATAACTGCCCTTGGTGAAGAAGAGATACAATACGCCATCAAACTGACGCTGTTGTCTTGCACATTAACCGCTATTTTATCAGTGCTGGTGGGAGTACCTGCTGGCTATATATTGGCGCGTTTTAAATTTCCCTTTAGCCGCTTGATTGATGCCATTATGGATATCCCAATCGTGTTACCGCCATTGGTGGTGGGGCTGAGCCTTTTGATTTTATTTCAGTTCTGGCCATTTACGTTGACTGTTCCTGGAACCGGAAAAACCTTTAATACATTTGTAGTGTATCAAATTCCTGCTGTAATACTAGCGCAATTTTCCGTGGCCGCCGCCTTTGCCATACGCACCATGAAGGTTTCTTTTGAACAACTTAACCCTCGTTTTGAGAGTGTCGCACTTACTTTGGGATGCACACGAATTGAAGCCTTTTTTCGGGTAGTTCTACCCGATGTTACGCGAGCCATGTTGGCAGCCGGTAGCATCGCATGGGCGCGTGCCTTGGGAGAATTCGGCCCCCTCCTTATTTTTGCAGGGGCCACCCGCCGTAAAACCGAAGTGCTATCGACGACTGTATTTTTAGAACTCAGTATCGGAAATCTCGAAGCTGCAGTAGCAGTTTCGCTCTATATGGTATTTGCGGCAATTGTAATTCTTGTTCTCATTCGTTATTTGGGAGAAAAATCACTTTGATGCTATCAAATGCTATGCTTGCATATTTGTTTGTTTACAAATTCAAAAAAGTATTTCGAGGAATTAAGTATATAAAATCAGATGTTGTAATTAAATGCTGTAATCCTATCAACTAAACCTCTATTTGAAAATTAAAAATTGAAAAACAAAATCACATTTGAAAACCTAACCCTCGCAGCCGGAGACTTTCGTCGGGAAGGGATTTCCTTTGCTATTCCCGAAGGCCAATGTGGTGTCTTGATGGGAAAAACCGGCTGCGGAAAAACCACATTGATGGAAACGCTGTGTGGGTTGCGCAATGCCTCCGGAGGCAGAATACTAATTGGTGAAAGAGATATAACTGATCTTCCTCCCCGCCTCCGAGGCATAGGTTATGTTCCTCAAGATGTAGCACTCTTTGCTTCGATGAATGTATATGACAACATCGCCTTTTCCTTAAGCATTCACAATTGGAAACCAGAAAAAATCAAGGAACGGGTTGAAGCTTTGGCCGAGAGTCTGGGTTTAAGTGACCTATTAAAACGCCGGACTCAAGCTTTAAGCGGCGGAGAAGCCAAAAGGGTGTCGCTTGGTCGCGCCCTGGCCCTGCGACCCGAAATCATTTGTTTAGATGAACCCTTAAGCGCACTTGATGAATCAACCCACGACAGCATGGTGCAAGTGATACGAGAAGCCATCGTGAGTGAGGGCCTAACCGCCTTTTTAATCACCCATGATTCTCGGGAAGCCGAAATGTTGGGCGATAGCATTGTTCGGTGGTAACTAATCGCCGCAAAATTTTTTCCGGCTTTGCTCTGATTTTTAGAATTCCAAAGTTGTGATTTGGATTAAGTATATCGTACTTAAATACGCATTTTAAGCACATTAGGTAGAAAAATGGCTCAAACTAGTTACCTTTAGGAACGCTTGATGAATGATTTTTTTGCACAATATCCCAATATTTGGGCATAATTAAGCACTAAATATTCATTTCAAGCTCAAAAAAGCCTAAAAATGTTCTAGTCAAGTCTAGCCGGGTTTGGCTTAGAAAAGCATTATTAGCTCATTAATGTTTGTCTTATCGAATGACTGAAGGAACAAAAATGAATCGTACTGCATTTGCTGAAATGGAGCTCTCCAAAGAAGTGTTAAAAAGCATTTCGGAAATGGGATTTGAGCAAGCAACCTCCATCCAGGCAGAAACTATCCCGCTTTTATTGAGTGGAACAGATTTGATGGGCCAATCCCGGACCGGAACTGGTAAAACACTGGCTTTTGCTCTGCCAGTGGTAGAAAAAATTGATTTAAGTAAAAAAGGGGTGCAGGCACTCATTCTTTGTCCCACCCGCGAACTATGTATACAAGTCTCTGAAGAAGTAGCCAAGCTTTCAAAACATCGCCGGGGATTATTGGCTTTGCCAATTTATGGTGGCCAATCCTATGATAGACAGATTACCGGTTTGAAGCGCGGTGCTCAAATTGTAATCGGCACTCCGGGACGCTTGATTGATCACATGCGCAGAGGAACACTCAAACTCGATACAGTTGCCATGGTTGTGCTCGATGAAGCCGATGAAATGCTCGATATGGGCTTTCAAGAAGATTTGGAGACAATTTTACAACAGACTCCAAAAACGAGGCAGACAGCGCTTTTTTCTGCGACCATGCCCGCTGCTATTCAACAAATAGCCCGAAAGTATCTGAATAAACCTCAAGTTATTAAAGTTAAACAAGAGTCTCTTTCGGTACCTGCCATCGACCAGAGTTACATTGAGGTTCGCGGACAGATGAAGCTCGAAGCCCTCTGCCGCTGTCTTGATTTTCATAATGTTGATTTGGGAATTGTATTCTGTAACACAAAATTGGGAGTGGATGACTTGGTAGGGCATTTACAAGCGCGCGGTTATTCAGCCGAAGGCCTTCATGGCGGCCATTCGCAGGCTCAACGCGACCGCATTATGGGTCATTTTCGCAATGGACGTTGTGAAATACTAGTTGCTACCGATGTAGCTTCGCGCGGCATAGATGTGAAAGATATACAACTTGTGGTAAACTATGATTTACCCAAGGATATTGAAGATTACGTCCATCGTATAGGGCGAACTGGTAGAGCCGGAAAGACCGGAAAAGCCATCAGTTTCGCTTCTGGAAAAGAAGTGTTTCGCTTGCGCAGTATTGAAAAATATGCCAATACCAAAATTCGAAATACTCCCCTGCCAAGCTTTGCTCAGGTCGAGGCCATGCAGCAAATGGCATTGCTAGAAAAGGTCAGAGAGACACTGATTCAAGGTGGACTCGAAAAATATGTTTCACTGGTAGAAGCTTTAAGCAAAGAAGAATTTACCGCGACTGATGTGGCCTGTGGACTGTTTAAAATGCTAGGCACCCCTAGTGGAAAAGCCAAAACTGCCGGTGAATCGGAAGGAAATTCTGCGACCCGAAGTGAAAATGAGGGCCGATATTCATCGGGTTCGAATTACAGTGGCTCTGATAGAGAAGGAAGAGGAAATCGTAACGAGGGCCGTAACGATAAAGAGTTTCGCAAAAAAGATCGCGGTGATCGTGAACCACGTGAGCAATCTGCCTTCCCTGAATCAATTGGAAAACGTGTCGTTATCAGTTTGAATGTAGGACGCCAACGCGATGTCCGCCCTAAAGACATCTTGGGTGCTTTGGCCAATGAAACAGGTTTGCCTGGTTTTGTCTTTGGAGCCATCAAAGTCGATCTCAAACAAACTTTGGTCGAAGTACCTGAACAGGACTTGGAATTGATCTTACAAAAAATGGAAGGCACTCGTATTAAGAGTACTGTAATACATCCGAAACGATCTGATTACTAAGCGTTTTCCTTTTATTCTTTTGGGTCTTGCCCTACGCGCCCGATTCTTTCGGGCATTCTATACCCAATCTGAATACACCCATTGGGGATTATCACCCGAGGTAGGGTCTGTAAACTTAACTGTGTAA
>JBBQAD010000138.1:0-8359 GCA_038315885.1 Fibrobacteria bacterium
TGGTGGCCCATTCTATGCCTTAGTTTCCTTTTCCAAATATTTTTTTCCCAGAGCCCCCTTTTTGCCAAACCTAGAGCCCCTTCGACTCTGTTTATTCCAACTGCAGATGCCTTGCCCCATGCCCGCTTTTTGATATCCTCTAAAATGAGTGTCTTTCAATCGTCTCAATTTATCGGAGTGATTGATACACTGGGTTTGCAGGATACTACGCTGGCTTATCAATTGCCTTTTAGCTCTGAATTGCTGATAGGTTTAGAAGACCGAGCTGAGTTTGGTTTTCAATATGGCAACGAGTTATCCATATCAGGTAAAGCTTTGTTGTGGGAAGAAACCGATAGAATCCCCGATATCGCCTTTGGAGTACGAAGCATCTTTGGCTCGCAAGAGGGTCGTCTTTATGGTGTTACAAGCCCGGATACCCTGCGACGCATGCGAGGAGAAGCATACCTGGCCGCCGCTAAAAATCTGGCAAAAATCACACGGCTGCATATTGGTGCATCGGTTATCGGACAGATTGATGACGGACAAGCAGGATTCTTCGGGGGTATTGAACAGTATATGGGAGCCGGTTTTTATACGAGTTATGATATTTTCCAACGCTTTGGAGGGCTACATCAATCATTAGCCTTTTCCTGGAAATTCAGAGACTACTTCGGAATCTCTGTGGGATTCTCAGAGTTTCAGGGTTGGTTGTCTCATGGTGGAGCCTTTGGCTTCTATACCGCACCGCAAGAGGCCCGACGCGATGGTTATGGAGCCCCCGGCATCGCTATCAACACATTTATAAGCGGTTTTATGATGCCCAATGATAGGGAGAGTCAGGCAGAAAAAGTAAAGAAAATGGAAAGCCAACAATTCAAAATGGAAAAGGCCTTTAATGACTATAAAAATCAAGTGGATCAGTTGGTTAAGCAAGTGGATGACTTGAAGGAAAAAAAGGGTTCCGAAGGATCTGCTCATAAAGATCAGGCAGAACTGTATCTCCAGATGATCACCAAACGGGTCAATTCAGATCTTTCATTTGATCCCCAAGAGTTACAAGATCTTCGCCAAAAATTACTGGATATGGGAAACCCCTCAACCCAATATTTAACCCGCCTTTTGGCTACTCCCACAGGAGATGTAAACATGCGTATTCAAGCCTGTATTTTGATGGGAATGAGTAAAAAGGCGGAGTTTGTAAAGCCCCTACTGGATGCAACTGCAGATGCCGAACCCCTGATCCGCCGGGAAGCCATCTTGGCTTTGGGCAAATTGGACAATAAGGTGGCGCTTGATTACGCTCGAAATATGCTGCAAGACCCCGATCAAGACGTGATATTGGCTGCCCAAGAGGCCATGCGCTTATTAGGGACTGACCCACCGCCGATGAAGATCAAGTTTGAGGACAAAAACAAAAAACCGCAATTGCCTTAGTTTCAGAATTAAATTTTTGGGGTGAAATTATCTGAATTTGACTTTTCTTTTCCCGATGCTTTAATCGCGCATGAACCCAAGCTGCCTCGGGGTACTTCGCGCATGTTGGTAGTCTCACAAACTGAGAATACCCAATCTCATTGTCATAGTTCTGACTTAATTGAGTATTTGAACCCGGGTGATGTATTGGTGCTGAATAACACTCAGGTTATTCCCGCCCGCTTGAGAGGAATTGCTTTATCTGATGTTGCGGAATCGGCTTCTGTCAAAGTGGAAGTGTTACTGATAGAGGCGCTTTCAGAGCAGGCAGTAAATCAATCAGAAACACACCATTTAAAAACACAAGATCCAGTATCTGAGAAATGTTGTTGGAAGGCGATGGTAAAGCCGGGAAAGCGTTTTCGGCTAAACAGCGAGATTCCCTTTGCAGATGGGGTATATGCCAAAGTCACCTCTATAACTGAGGATGGAATGCGCATTCTGGAATTTAATCGTTCTTCTCATTCCTTTATGACCTGGTTAGAGGGCCATGGAGAAACTCCACTTCCACCCTATATCAAACGAAAAATTCGGCCTGAAGACTCAGCTAATTATCAGACTGTATTTGCCGAAATTCCTGGTGCTGTAGCTGCGCCGACCGCTAGTTTGCATCTTTCAGAAACAGCTCTTCAGGAAATAGAAAAAAAAGGAATTGAGCTTGTCTTCGTTACACTTCACGTGGGAGCCGGAACTTTTAAGCCAGTCGATATCGAGAATGTGGAAGAATTTAAAATGCATGGGGAACGCTTTAATCTAAGCGAAGAAAGTGCCGAACAAATCAACCGATGTAAACGAAGGGGAGGCAAAGTTTGGGCAGTTGGCACGACGGCTGCCCGGGTTCTCGAAACGCAAGCACGAGCCCTGCCAGTTTCGATCCCAGAAAAATCGGGAGAAAATAAGTTGCAATATGAGCTTGTTGCCGGCGATGGTATCACTCATTATTTTATTTTACCCGGCTATCAGTGGAGAGTTGTCGATGCTTTATTGACCAACTTTCATTGGCCTAAGTCTACGCTCTTTATGCTTGTCTGTAGTTTAGTAGGCATAGAGCGAGCGCAGGGACTCTATGGCGAGGCGATTGAGAAGAAGTACCGACTTTTCAGTTTTGGTGATGCCATGTTAATTCGTCCCTAAGTCTTTGCTTTCCGTAAACAGACTTTCTCATTTTCATGAAAATCCACCCCTAAACACTAATGGGAGGCATTATATGAATTCGATTATCCCTGTTTTAAAAAGGTTACGATGGATCAATTTTATGTGGCTAAAATCAACATAATGATGAAAATACCGACATAATGTCGAATATTCCCCCATGAGATTTAAGTTTATGAATTCTTGGTAACTTATGAAAAATGAAGGTCTTCAAGAAAATTTATTCCTGGTCCAAACTTCGCTCTATAGGAGACAGAGAGCTTTGAAACAGTTTCGGATTGTAAGAATTAATCCCTGAAACTCTCGAGCTCAAAGGAGTATCGGAATGACTGAGAAATTGATTTGCCCTGCTTGCGGTCGTCGAGAAGAGCTTCCTGTCGATACACTCTTGATGCCGGTCGTGCTGGTTTGCCCGGGATGTGAACAAACTTACTTCGGCTTTCGAGGTCTGACCTATACCTTAGCCGATGAAAAAATCCGGGAACTGTTACAAGCGGGGGATGTAAGCGATATCAGTCGATATCTTCGCGGAATAGTTGAAGAGAAACAGGCACCGGGCCTAGCATACAATATCCACGGTTCACATTGGATGCCCCGCAATGAGGTCATTAGCGGAGACGACATAGCCAATCTCCGCATCGATCTGGCGCAGGCCAGCACGGTAGATGATGTGATTCATTTACTGGAACGCTGCTGATGAATTATTTTTGAGATGGCTTTTTTACTTCAGCCCTCGTGGATTGTATCCACAAAGGCTTTAGCCGCATCTACCGGTGTCTGCGGCAAAATTCCGTGGCCTAGATTAAAGATGTGCGCACGACCTTCGACCCTTTGTTTTAATTGCCTGGTTTTAGCCTGAATAGTTTTTACAGGAGCAAAAAGGGTACAGGGATCTAAATTGCCTTGAAAAACTTGATTTGGATAACTTTGTAATACTTCTCTCAAATCGCAACGCCAATCTAAACCGAGGGCATCGGCTCCAAGCTGAGAGAATTGGGGGAGCAGAGAGCTGGCTCCATTGGCATAGTGTAACAAAGGACAGTCTGGACAGGCAATCTTTACTGCTTGGAAGACTTTTGAAGTAAAGGGAAACACAAAATTTTGGTAATCTTCGGGATTGAGATATCCGGCCCATGAGTCCATCACAACAAGTATATCGGCACCCGCCCGCGATTGGGCAGTGAGATAGTCTATCGTTACAGTGGTAATTTTATCCATCAGACTATGAAAAGCCTTTGGATCAGAAAACATCATTTTTTTTAACTGAGCAAGTTCTTTAGAAGAGCCCCCTTCGACCATATAACTGGCGACTGTAAAGGGCCCACCCGCAAAACCCAGGAGAGGCACCCTAGTGCCAAGAGCGGCTTTAATCTGCTTAATGGACTGTAATACATAAGCGAGGCTGTCTTGCACATCCACAGCTTTAAGTTGTTGAACTTGTTGCTCGCTCCGAAGCGGATTGGCAATGACAGGGCCTTTGCCTTCGTGAAAACTAAGGCTCAGTCCCAAAGGTGGAAGCAGTACCAAGATATCTGAAAATAAAATGGCGGCATCAACCCCGATGGCATCGACAGGCTGCAGTGTGACTTCTGTAACTATATCAGGTTCCGCACAGAAATCCATAAATTGCTGAAATTTCTCCCGTAACTTTCGATACTGGGGCAGGTATCGACCCGCTTGACGCATAATCCATACACCAGGCTCTGCAGGAAGCCTTCTATTGGCAGCCTCCCATACGCCGTTGCGTTCAAACTTTTTGATCGAGATTATTTTATTCGAATTCATTTTGGACTGTTTTACCCATGTTTAAGCATCCATAAAAAATTGTATCACTTCATTTAAGGGAGCTCTTTCAGTGCGATAAGTATTAACTAAAGCTTTATTATCAGGATAGCCAAAACATAAACTGCAGATTATTTCGGTTTTTTCGGGGATTCCGCCATGTTTACGTAACACTTGTGGATAAGCCGCTACAGAATACTGGGCACAAGCCTCTAGTCCAAAGGCACGAATCGCTAACCAAAGATTTTGCAGAAAAAGTCCGCAGTCGAGGTAATTCCCCTTGGTAGCACCACTTTCGAGAAAAACGTCTGTATACAAGACGAAGATCTGCTGTGCTCCGAAAAAGGTGAAATTTTCGAGATTGTGTGCATTTCTGGCCTCTCGGTCTTCGCGGCCAATTCCCTTTAATTTGAACAAATCAAAGCCGCATTTTCTGGCCCTTTCCATCCAAAGGTCGGGTAGGGGATCAGGAGAATGCAAATAATCAGGCTGAGGCTTTTGTCCTGCTTTTACACATGTAATCAGTTCCGTTGAAAGATCTTGCAAGAATTTTCCAGAAAGAACGCTGAGTTTCCAGGGTTGAGTATTCTTCGAAGAAGGGGCACGCTGCGCCAGTTGAACGATTTCTTCAATGGACTTACGTGATATTTTTTGATTGGTGAAAGCTCGGCAACTGTAGCGTCCTTCAATCAAAGCTTGAGAATGCGCAACATTGTTTGATGTCATCAAATCACCTTCGAAGTGGCGGTAAAGGCCCACCATTCATTTTCAGTCACTTCATCAATCAAAGCAAAATCAACTTCAGCTAACCACTGTAACATTATCGGCTTATCCACCACAAGTTGGCCTGAGACCATTAGGATACCCTTGGAGTCTAACAATTTAAGAATCTGCTCGCGTAAGGGAACGACTTCGCTGCGAATCATGTTACAAATGATACAATCAAAAGCGGGACGAGGCTTAAGGCTATCCAAAGTGCCAATATAAAAGGCTGGACCACCTATTTCTTCTTCACTTTTATTGGAAGGCTTGTTTAACTGGTTATTTTCTGATAAACAAGTTGCCGCTGCCACATCGATATCAAGACCGACAGTGTAGCATCCCAAAAACCGAGCATGCAAAGAGAGGATACCCGTGCCCGTACCCACATCTAGAACTTTTGTTCCCAAATTACTTTTTGATTTTTGCGACTTCATTAATTGTAAACAAAGGCGGGTTGACTCATGCGAACCGGTTCCAAAAGCCATTTTGGCTTCAAGTCTGAGTAATTGTCCGTTATCGGGAGCCTCACTGACAATCCAGGGAGGTGTAACACGAAGCCAAGGTGTTACATCGATGGGATTTTGTTGCAATCTCCAGGATAGATCCCAGTCTTCGTTTTCACTTTGACCCGCAGAAAAACCGATATGGCTTGCGAAGGCTATTTTGGCTGCTTCCCAATTTTCTTCTTTTAAAAATGACGCTTTAATTAGGACTTGTGAACCTTTCTCAATTTCTTCAAGCCCGTCACACGCCTTCTCAAAGAGACAGTGGGAGAGCCATTCAGTCTCTTCAGGCTTGCAATTGAGATTAATCCAGTAGAAATGGCTTGGTGGCAAGGTCTTACCTTTTTTCGCAATATAGCATCGTCCGAGACTTAATGGCTTGCCTTGCGACAAGTAGCTTGTGTGAATTTGGCCGAGGTTATATCTTTTGGCCCGAAAAACATGATCCAAGACCTAACTAGTTTAATCGGGTTGTCGAGAGGACAATTGAATGCCTGATGTCTTTCGCAATGTGCTCGATACTGCCCGTTCTACCGTAATGGAAGGGCTAGACAATTCCCAAAAATTGATGGAAGAGATAGCGGAGGCAGCTCCAGGAATCTTAGGAGACTGCCTTAAGGTTTTGGTAAAACGCCAAGGAAAAAGAATCCGAGCAACTTTTCTGTTTTTATTGGCTAAGTCTAGTGGAAGAGCCGAAATGGACCGCGCAGTGAGAGTCACCACGGCTATTGAACTGTTGCATTTAGCCTCTCTTATCCATGATGACATTATTGATGGAAGTGAACTTCGTAGAAATGATTTAACCGCGCATGTGCTGTGGGGGCCGCGGCTTGCGGTACTGGTTGGCGATTACGCGCTATCCAAAGGCATGGAATTAATTTGGAGTGACCCTGATAGACGTATCCCCCTTTCACTAAGCAGGGCCTCTAGTCGACTAATTGCGGGCGAGGTATTAGAGCTCTCTCAAATTGGCAATACCTCCCTTACCCTCGAGCAATATATCGAAGTCATTGAAGGTAAAACCGGATCCTTATTGCAAGCCTGTGGCGAATGCGGTGCTATCCTAGCTGGTTACAATGAAGAATTAGTAGAGGCTTGCGGGCGCATGGGACAGGACTTCGGAATAGCCTTTCAAGTCATTGATGACTTGCTCGATTTTGGTTTTGGAGCCAAAGAATTGGGAAAAAAGACCCATACCGATGTGCAAAATGGCTTTATAACACTTCCGATTATACTTTTTTTAAGCAAATGCAGTGACGCAGAACGAACAGAAATGCTTCGGCTACTCGATCCGAAAGATGTACCTGAAAATATTGAACGGATAACGAATCTATTAAAGGGGAAGGGCGCTTTCTCTGAAGCCCGGGAAATGGCACAGTCTCGGCTTGACCGCTGCGTAAAAACCCTCGAGCGACTGCCCGATAACAATTTTTTGAATCAACTCTCGGATTTATGTACTCAAATGGCGAGTCGTTCGGCCTGATTTAAGTCTAGGTAAAGACTAGATATCGTCACACCCAGAAATCGGTAAACAAGCAAAGTTAAAAATCACTGCCCTAGACGCTGTCGATTCTGGGCTGCAATGCGTTTGTATTGATCATGCTGCATATTCGTTACACTAAAAAAATGTTCGTGTGACCCATCATCTTTGGCGACAAAATACATGTAATCAGTCGATAGGGGATTAAGACTCGCTTTTATTGCTCCTTCGCCTGGGCTGCAAATGGGTCCCGGGGGCAGGCCTGCAAATTTTCGCGTGTTATAGGGCGAATCAGCGTTGAGCTCTGACATATAGATGGGGCCCGTCAAGCGTCTGCGAATAAATCGCACAGTGGGGTCTGCCCCCAGGGGCCAGCCCATTTTTAAACGATTATAAAAGACCCCAGCAATTAATCCTTGTTCAGACACTACTGCGGCCTCTTCTTCAACAATGGAGGCGAGAGTCATCAATCCATGTAAACCATATTCTCGATAGACGGGACTGTTTGTATCTAAACTGGATGCCAAGCTCTGGAAACGACGAGCCATGCCCGACAACAAGTCTACCTCTTTCAATCCAAAGGAAAAATTGTAGGTATCGGGAAATAAGTAGCCTTCTAAGGAGGTATCAGGCAATCCCAAGCTTTTCGCAAAGTTCGGCGAATGGATTAAAGAATCAAGAACTAAACTATCGACCTCGAAAAATGGTCTAAGTAGTGAAAACAGTTCCCAACTTGCCCGACCCTCTGGAACCAGAACGGTTTTAGTTGCCATCTTACCTTCTACCAGTCTCTTTAACATCGAATGAATGGAATTGGAAGAAGGAAACTGGTAAACGCCAGCTCTAATTTTCCTGTCTCTCCCAGTTAATCGGGCATAGAGCAGAAATATTTTGGCATTGGGGATAAATCCGTTATTAGCCAGAATTTTTGCAGTTGTTGAAGGAGTCTGGGCTTTTGGGATTTCAAAGATGACACTGTCTTTAAATGTATCAGTATTATCTGCCATTTTTTGTTGAAAGGGATAGGATTCAAGATGGATTGCAGCATATCCACACAGTCCCAAGAATAAAATCAGTAAGACCAAAAAAACAGTATTTATGGCAAAACGCATGGGAATAAAATAAACCTTTTCGGGATTAATCCATTGAAAATATTATGGTAGGAAGGGTGAAAATTTTGTATCAGTAAGAGCAAGTGCTACTCTCGTCTCATTTTATTTTGCTT
>JBBQAD010000264.1:0-5558 GCA_038315885.1 Fibrobacteria bacterium
ATCAATAGACTGAGCTCTGCACTTCCCTTGGAGGGAATCGTGATTCGATACTCCAACTGACCTTCAGCAATCCGTTTGGTGGCTTCCGTCAATGCCCGCAAGGGTCGATTGATTCTCGAAGACAGCCATAAGGCCGTAGCCAACGCGATAGCAAAAACCAAAATCAAAGCAACTGCACTGACACTAATAGTCTGCCGGATAAGCACTTCTCTTAACGATTTTAATTGCAAATACCGACGTAGGGCATCGGCATCTTCTAGGCGATTAATTTCCTGATTTTCCACACTGCGACGTAAGGATTTTTCAATTTTTTCATCCAGTCCCAATTCGGTGGCACTGCGGATGCTATACACATTGTAAAGGCTGATGGGAATCGCAAAGAGTAACAAAACTCCCGTAATGGCCAAGAGTATTTGCAGGCGTAAATTCACAGGCCAAACTCTTTCTTGGTAAAACTGACTGTTTCGAGACGGGGTATCTTATAGTTCCATAGACTCATCAAATCAAAACTTTGCATGTTTAGAACATCTAGACGCACAGTGCCCAGGCTAGCGCTGACTGTTACACGACAGGCTCTGCCATCTTCAATTTGTGACTTGGTAAACAGGGCTATGTCAAAATTGCGGAACATCTTCTTTACTTTCTTCTTTTCCCTAATACGATCAGTTACATTACTGCGCGTCAGTATCCATTCGGAATGTTCCAAATCGAACTGTAACTGATTTTTGACCTGACTTTTTGCAATTATTTCTTCCCCTTTTAAAAATACGGACTCTACAATAAGTGGAACCGGAGTTCCAGAATCCAGAATATCGTTTAACTCTTTTGAATACAAACTATCGACTTGCAATGAAATCCAGGCGGTATCTCCCCGCATGGCGATTTGACTAACGCTAAGGGATACCGGTGCTCCATCGCTGGTCATGACCATCGAGCCAACCAGCAAGGCCAAGCCTTTTAACCACAGAAAGATTCCAATTAAAAGTGACATAAATTACAGCTACTAACAGACCCTGGCAGAAAGAGGCTCTTAAGATAATTGTTCCGTATCTTTTTTGATACAGAATTCAGTAAATCAGGCCTTTGAAATGGTGATTTCACTTTAATATCGCCATCACTGCTCTATTAAATTCCTTTACATGATTTTTGCTTAGCATAAAGCAAATTGAGGACCAGGGGAAAGCAATGGCTGAATTTTTAATGGCAGGGTTTTGCAAGCGATGGATACTCTTTGTGAGTTTGACTCTTCTGCAAGCCTCAATAGTCTGGGCGCAAACAGAAGCAAGCGGTGATACTAATAATTCCAAATTATTTGCCTTTGGCGAAACAGGCGAAGTGCAAGCCAAGGGAAATGGTCAAGTCAAGTTGGGGATTTTATGGTTCTTACCTTCCATCCAGGGGAGTTACAGTCCCTGGCAGAACTGGGAATTCGATGCAATGCTAGCAGGATTTCATGTCGCAGAAAAAGAAGAATTTACAGTTGCTGTTCGTCAAGTAGGTTTCAAGTATGCTGCACTTTCTAAAACCTCAATTAGCTGGTTGGATACTTATGATTTGGCTTTAGGAACAAAACTATATGCATTTCGAGTGTACTTCTCCAATGAAGATTCCCTAAAAGTGGATAAAAACAGCGAATTTTTAATTCCCTATGTATCACAAAGTCTCCAGAAAGGAAACTGGTCGGCTCATTTGCAAATGGCCTTGCCTTTGGGAGGAGAAAAACATGATGTTACCGGAAGTTCAAGTGAAGAGAAACGCGATGCGACCTTAATTACCATTTGGGGTCTTGAATACCAGAGTGCAAGAATGAAATGGATTCTGGAGTATTGGTTTACCAATATGAGCGGCTTCCTGGGTACTGAAGGCAATAGTTCATTAAATGGCCTTTCTTTGGATTATAATTGGCAGCAATATTGGCTTTCCTATTTGTTTGTAGGCGCCCGGCTCTGTCCTTGGCAACATTTTTATATGGAACTAGGCATTAGTACCCATTACACTCTGCCCGCCCCACCAGCATCGGGACTGATTTTGCAATTGGGTTGGCAGTTCCGCTAGTATCTGTGGCGATACAAGACAAAGAAAAAATTATCATGTCTGATACAAAATTTCTCCGCACGAGTACTGAAACACAAGAATGGTGCTCTGAAAGCATTATTTCAACACTTCTAAATATGGCACGATATTGGCGTTAATCGAAAGTGACGAATTAGATAGTGGTAAGATATTCGTCGATTATCAGTTGAAGCAGCTAGTTCATGACTAAGAAAATGTCGGAGGTAATATGAAAAAGTCACTTATTCTTTTGGGTTTTGTATTGTGCCTAAGCTTGCATGGTTGTGGACAAAATCCCTTTGAATTAAAACTATTAACCAATAATGCCTTTGCCTCTGTAATGGTTTCATTTCTAAAATCGCTAGGTGCTCCGGTTGGAATGGAAAAGAAACTGGAAGGAGACGAATTAAAGAATCGTTTTCTTGAAAAGGTGGCCGGAAAAAGTTTGGCCAAGTTAAGCAGCCGCACTGCTGAAGATATACAGTGGATTAGCGCCCAGGCCGCACGAGATTCATTGACTTTATGGTTACAGGGAGATACAAAACTTCCTAGCCCTAATCAGTTAATATCCGATTTGGATTCAATTGCTCTGGTTCCACTTGTGAATGATACGGATAATTTTGAATCAAAAACGGGAATTGCCATTGTAAACCTGGGTCCCCAAGGCTTTAAAAATCCAGAATCGTGGAAATACTGGTCCTTTAAAGGACATACCAAGAAAATTCAAGTCGGGGGGCGAGGTGATAAAGTCGGTGAAGAATCCGAGGCCAGGGGCATTGTACTTATTCCGACTCAGGATCGTCGAATTTTTTGGACCGGTAAAGTAACCCAAGCTGCTGATGGAATTGCCAGCGACAGCCGCGATTACAATGTGGGAGATAGTGCAGTGATGCGCCTGGATTCAATTATTAAAGTAGCAGAAGATTACGTTCAATACGGCTTAGCAAACTATTATGATAAAAGTGATGATACAATATTGGTTGATATCGCCTTAAAAGTATATCATAACAATAGCATTGGGTTGGATGATGCCGACTGGAGCGATAATTGGGCTGAAACCCATTTCACCCTGCTCGACCCTACAGCATTAGAAAGCAAAGTATTTTATATCAAGGGCTTGCATTATGGAGAAAACTACCCTTCAGCTTCAGCGCCTTACCCCAATCGAGAAGAGGGCTTTGTCTATAAAAAAAGATCGTGCGCTGGTATAGGTGGCAATTCGAGTGACCCTTCGAGTGAAAATTGCATACTTAAGAATGGTATCACCTATTCGAATAAGTACATTGTCTTTCGCAAGCCAAGAGGAAATGCCGAAGGCACTGTAACCTTTTTTGATGATGATGGAAATATTATTGATGAAAGATAGGCCAAAGGTGAGTATTCAAAATTCAGTACTTTTAAGTCTATGTTTAACTCTTTCGCTAGGCATTAACACCTGGTCACAAGCGACTATAGATAGTCTCAACTCAGTAAACGCATCTTCTGCCCAGCTCTATGATTCTGCAACTACGTCAAAAAACCATTCAGCCGAAGCGTCCTTTTCTCCGGCCATACGAGTAAGAGAAACAGTCACCCAAGAATTAATTTTCCCCCAAGACCCGAAAATATGCGCCTTGCTCTCTGCCACTCTACCGGGTTTAGGTCAGCTCTATCAAGACAGATACTGGGCTTCCACCTTTTTCTTGGGAGGATTTTTGCTTTCATCTGCTGTTGTCAATCATATGGCTAAACTTCAGAGCGATCGCTCTGCCCATTATGATACATTGCTCTCCAGAAATGGTAACATCGTCGAATTAAAACGCTATCCCAATTCCGAACTAAGAATCTCCAAACTGACCGATTCTGAGAAAGGCCTAAACATTTTGGCATTTGCTGGAGTAGCCACCTTTTATATCTGGGGAATCATTGATACATACAAAAGTGCGAAAGAATTCAACCGACAAAATTTTCTTGAACCCAAAGATGGAGTTCGCCGACTTGGTTTTGATGTAAAGATGAGTGCTTACGAACAGGCCTTAGCCATGCGCTATTCTTTTTAGCGTAATAGCCATCTGTAACAAATAGAATAACTAAAAACACAGAGTAGCACTTGCAGCATGGCCCATGCAAGGGCCTGTAGCCAACTTTTAGAACCCAGTTCAAACAAGTCCTTACTAAAGGCGCTGAATGTGGTAAATGCGCCTAGGCTGCCTGTGCCTAACAGCAAAATCATATTTGCATACATGGGATTCTTGTTATGGGTCCAAGCTAACAATACTGCAAGCAGGCTAGACCCAATAACGTTTACCATCAGGGTGGCAACATTAGATTGGATGCTTAAAGCATTGGTCGACTGGTATACCAGATAGCGCAAAGGAGCGCCAAAAAAAGCTCCGCATGCGACTAAGAAATAGTCTTTTAATTCAGTCACCCATTAGCTCCTAAATGTTTTCATCGAAAAGACCTCTACTTTAGCTGAGTAAAAATAAGTTCGTGAATAACAAATTAGGCCGAAACCTTTTTTGTCTTTTTTGTCCACGATTTAGGCTATCAGAGTAAAGACCCTGTAAAGCAAATAGACAAAGCTCTAGGATATTGTGCATTTTCCTTAGAAATCGCCGGTTTTATAATTGGTCCGATTCTTGATTTACCCTTTCAGTGAAACCAGCTTAACCCCGGTTTCGCCTATAGGAGGGCATTATGCATACTGCAACTAATAAAACGAAATCTCTGCTAAGCCTGGCATCACTCGCTAGCGGCATAGCACTTGTTGGTCTAGCCCAGCAAAGTCACGCTGACCCCTATGTACGCACGAGTGGATCAGTCCAAATTGTGATCGGTTCTGCTCCAGTTGCCGTGGTACTTGAAAAGACTTGGGAACAGGGCAATCATCACAGACCCAAAGTCGTTCGAGTAGAGGAAAGGAGATATGATTACCGGGATGATTATGAGGATGATTACCGAGAAGACAGGCGCGAAGAGTATGACTATGACTACTATCGCAGGCCTGTTGTCCAAAAAAAAATCATCATCATTGAAAAAGAAAAACACCATCATCACCATCCTAAAAAACGAGTTATCGTTGAAAGGATAGTTGAGCGTCCCATCATTCGAAGAGAAGTCACTGTAATTCGCTCGTCAGAACCTGCATGTGAACGCCGCACTGTGGTTCAAGACTATCGGCGACCGGTGGTAGAAGAAAGAGTAACAGTCGTTCCCGAGCATAGAAAAAATCATCGAGTCGTAGTCGAAAAAAACCATCACGACAGCTACAGAAACCATGGAGAATCTCATCGCCCCCGAGACTTATTTCAAGATAGCGACCAAAAACGACCCAGTCGCAGTCGGGGAGCCCAGCATGATTGGGTGGCGATGAATTAGCAACACGTTCAAAGGGATGATACATTATTCCCGCGCAACAATAAGTGCAGTGACATGGAATCAAACCATGTCACTCACTTTCAAGAAAGTATGTAAAAAGAGTATAAACAACTGAATCTGAATAGAAGTAAAAAGACTTATCCGTG
>JBBQAD010000502.1:0-1549 GCA_038315885.1 Fibrobacteria bacterium
CCTTCAAAAATGTTGGCATGATTTAATGCGACAGTTAGTTGGATGGAAAGACCCTCCATCAGTCTTTGTGGAAATTGATCGATATTAAACCGATTTTTCGAGGCCAAAAGTGCACAGCCAACAACATGATTTTGTATCAGCAATGGAACGGCTGCGTAGGCTGTCATTCCTGTTTTAACAAAGGCCCTGTCTTCAGCGAAACGAGTAGGTTTAAGATCAGTAATTTTAATGGTTTGACCCGAGTTATACACTTCTTGTACAATGGATTCTTTTAAAGAAATTTGGTTAAGAGGAAATAGTCCGGCGAACTCGGGTGGAAATCGGCCCCTTTGCATGGCAACAGCTTCGGATTTATTGATCAGTAGTAAGACAGCGCAGTCAAAATTAAATGCTTCTTTTAGGGCCAAACAACCCCTTTCAAAAACCTGATCCAAGGTAAAGCCTTCATTGATGGCGCGCGCAATTTTAAGAAGTAGACGATTGATATCGAGTTCATCGTCTAACTGTTCAGTTTTGACTTTTACCTGACGCTTTAATTGATCGGCTAGTCCTTCTTTTTCGGCCAATGTTTCATATAAGATTTGCTGTTGGCTTTGCAGGCGTTCCAGCAATAAAGCTTTTTCAACAGTGAGTGAAATGATCTGTCCGATATGACTAACAATATCGATATGTTCGGAGGAATAGGTATCACTCTTACTATCAGCCAGAAAAAGAATACCAATCGCCTTATCATTGGCAATTAAGGGTATGGAAACATTGCTGCGCATGCCTTCGTTAACCACCAAGCGGGTACTCACACTGTCAGGATGTTCATGTAAGTAGTCTTCTAGATTAGAAATGACTCTCGCTGAACGTGAATCGATAAGCTTTTTTAAACTGGATTTTTCCAGGGAAACTCGAAATCCTTCTCGCAGCCAAATTGGGCGATCGGAAATGTTCACCTTTGATATCAAAAATTTATTGTCTTCAGAAAGGACCGCGATGCCCAAGCGCTCTACCGGAAGTAAGCGGGGGAGATGCTCGAATAGGATGCGGGAAATCCGCATCAGATCATAGCCGCTGTGAAGGGAGCTAAGGAGCTCTAAAATTAAGGACTCTTTGGTTTTTTCATTAGGCATATAATTCACCGAAATATAGGTGATTCTTTAAGTGAAAAGAACTCTCAGGGTTGGCGCGCTTTCGGAAGGATCTAGAAGCCATAAAAATGTTGAAATAGAATGGAAGGAACCCATATTTAGGTGATTAATTCAAATTTCTATAGAATCCCTTAATTATTGAGGCTACTGGCCTTTTTTTGACAAGGGCAAAGCTGATATAATCTTAGGAATGAAGTTCGTTCTCGCAATCAAGCTGCGGAAGGCTGAATATGCAACCCGAATCAAAGTCTGAAAAACAAAATGAAACCCAAAAAATTGCCAGATGGTACAAGGTTCCTCCGGCAAACATGCAGGCAAGTGAAACCGACGGTCATTTTATGCTTTTCTTCTTAAAACCAAACGAAGTTTTTAGGATTCGAAGAAAGTAATACTCCCACATTCAGCCATTTATC
>JBBQAD010000497.1:0-2164 GCA_038315885.1 Fibrobacteria bacterium
GTCTTGAACTGGCACGCGCAGCAAAAAAACATGGTACCCGAATTTCTTTTGATTTGAATTACAGAGCGTCATTCTGGAAAGGCAGAGAAGAAGAGCTACACAAGATTTTTACAGAAATAGCCAGTGTATCTGACATTTTAGTTGGAAATGAAGAGGATTTCCAATTATGCCTGGGTATCGAAGGTCCGGAAGCCGGGGGAAAAGAAATCGCTGCTAAAATCGAGGGCTTCAAGGGAATGATCAACAGTGTTAAAAAAGCATTTCCGAATGCCTCCGTTTTTGGTACCACCTTGCGAGAAGTAGTACACTCCAACAGCCACCTTTGGGGCGCGATTATGGCTGAAGGAACGAATTGGCATGTTATCGAACCTCGGGAGATAACAGTTCTAGATAGAATCGGAGGTGGAGACGGCTTTGTCGGCGGAATGTTATACGCCATTTTAAAAGGTTGGGATGCTGAAAAGTGGGCTCAATTTGGCTGGGCCTGTGGTGCCTTAGCGGCCACTTCATCGACCGACTATGCACAACCCGCCGATGAAGAACAGGTCTGGAGCATCTGGTCTGGAAACGCTAGAGTAAAGCGCTAAAATTGTTTGCTATTGTTACAATAGCAACGCTACAATTTTAGTTTTTAATATCAGTCATTTCAGAATGTGCTAAGTTATATCTGATATTTTCTTCAGATATCTCGGAGCATTAGCCGAGAGGATGTGTTCCAGGTGAAACGAATTAAGTTCGGACGCTGGATCTCGAGATACACTCCATAAATCCACAATAGAGTACCATCAGGCAAGCGATTGGCGATTTTGTAACGGCCCCCAATTTTTAAATCGGCTTCTGCCGCTTCTAGTTCGCTATGTCTTTGCGCAAGAAGCTAAGGTGACCAAAATAATTCTTGATCACAGTGGCTTTCCCGAAGGACAAAGGGATCACCTTGCTAAAGGCTGGGAAGATCATTATTGGGCTCCCATGCGAAAACTGGAAGCTGTTTTCTATTGAAGGATCCCAGAAATCCATTCTGGTTTTTTACTATCAAAAATATCATATTCGATAAATGTACTATCAACTTTTCTGCGCTATTGGAACACGCAATTGTTGAAAAAAAGAAAATCCAATAATATAAAACCCTTATTATAATAGGCTTAGATATATAAGATGCTATTGTGCTATGATCTACAAATCTGCTCGTTTTAAGCTGGAATGTGGATTAGACTAATAGTTAAAGACAGGAGTTTAGAGAGGTTTTGATTTCAAAGTGAAGAGTGGGGATGCAAATTGGGGGCTAACTTAATCGCAGCAAATGGCCGAACTATTCCATCTGGTTCCCGACTCCCTCTAAGTCCCAGGAATCCGTCAGCATAGGTTCAATAGAAGAAACGAGCAGCTAGCCTCGTTCCTTTCGGCTCAATCAGAATATTTGAACGGTTCAAAACTTGGACGGAGAAAAAGAAAATGAAACCTAGTTATTGTAATACTCTTCTTATGACACTCTGTGTCGCAACGGGTCTGTCTGTTGCCGCGGAGACGGTGAAGAATCCCCAGCTTTACCCTACACCACTAGATGCTTTACTTCCAAGTTGGAAAAATGCAAATGGCGGTGTTGCGTTTGCACAGGGTTCCTATTTGGAAGGTACAAGTAACTATAAATTAAAAGGCAATGGTAACGGCATCTATTGGTGCTGGGATAGAGCCGCTGCAGCTATTTTCAATGATGCAAACTATGAAACTCAACTACGTGGAGACTTTACTTTTACAGCCAAGCTAAAATCAATTGATCAGATTTCAGGTAATGGCAGTGCAGGAATTTTCATTAAGGAAAAAAGCAGTGCTTATAATAGTCCTGTCATTAGTCTTCGTTGGGATAATCATCATAAGAATTTCACTTGGTTCAATAGGCAAGTAAGTAGCAACCATATTGCGCCTTTGGAAAATGTAAAAGAGGCAGATAAAGGAACGATGCATGGTAACTGGCCTGGTGTAATACCTGGATCAGGTTGGGATTCCATTTGTTTAGGTGATGGATATTGGGATAAACTGGATGGATACACTACTTCTAATGACGTTTGGTTACGAATTTCTCGCAAAGGGACGGAATATAATCTTTTCAGCAAAAAAGATGGAGAATCGAATTGGACCCAAATTGAAAAAAAAAGATATCAATAAC
>JBBQAD010000234.1:0-6046 GCA_038315885.1 Fibrobacteria bacterium
GATACTTAATCAAATCAGCATCTCTGTTGTTACTATCCCCAGGTATTATTCTATTAAAAAATAAGGAAACAGAATGAAAATGAACCAGGCGATTGCCCCCATAGGCTTACAACTTTATTCCATACGAGAACTGTGTAAAACCGATTTCATGAAGGCCCTTGGTGATGTGGCTGCGATGGGCTACAAAGGGGTGGAATTGGCTGGTTTGCATGGCCATAGTGCCAGCGCGGTTAAGAGTCGATTGAATGAATTACAACTGATAGCATTTTCGTCCCACTTACCCTTACCCACAGAAGAGAACATTCACGAGTTAGCTGAACAGGCCCGAATTCTCGGTTTTCATTGGATAGTCAGTGGATTGGGACCTGATGCTTATGCTGATCGAACTACTTGTTTGGCTAGCGCCAAAAAATTACAGGCAGCTGCTCGCCTTGCTCGAGAGGCAGGCTTTGGATTCGCATACCATAATCATGAGTGGGAGTTTGATCATTTAATTGAAGGCAAGTTGCCATTTGAAATCATACTCGATAACGCTCCGGATGTTCACTTTGAAATGGATACGTATTGGGTTACCGTGGGCAAGGCTTCAGCAACCCAGTTGATTCAACAGTATCATAATCGTATCCCTATGTTTCACATTAAAGATGGTCCGGCTGAGCGAGGTCATGCCATGGTTGCAGTTGGTCAAGGCAAGCTTCAGTGGGCTGAAATTTTTTCATCTATGACAGCCTCCTCAGTTGATTGGGTAATTGTTGAATTCGATCAATGTGATACAGATATACTCACAGCAGTCGATCTAAGTCGAAAGTATTTGGTAAGTGAAGGCTACGGAATGGCATAATTGACCAAAGCACAGTGCCTTGAAAAGGGTATGAGTAGACTCAAATGAATGCTCAGACTATCAATTGTAAACATGAATTTTAGCCTAAGATTGGATTTTAAAAATGAAAAAAGCACTGATAGTTTGGGGCGGATGGGATGGTCATGAACCCCAAAAATGTGCCCAAATTTTTGCCTCCTGGTTGGAGTCCCGGAGCTATAGCGTTGAAGTCTCAGATAGTTTAGATGTGTACTTAGATGAAAAGAAGTTACAAGAGCTTTCGATTATTATTCCAATCTGGACGATGGGAACTATCACAAAAGATCAAGAAAAAAACCTCTTGGCAGCTGTCAAATCAGGTACTGGCTTGGCTGGATGGCATGGGGGAATGTGTGACAGTTTTCGCAACAGCGTCGAATATCAATTTATGACCGGAGGCCAGTGGGTTGCCCATCCCAATGGAATCATAGATTATACTGTAAACATCAAAAGTGAAGACCCGATTGTAAAAGGGCTAAACGATTTTAAAATGCATTCCGAGCAATATTATATGCATGTCGACCCGGCGGTTGAAGTTTTGGCAACGACAACCTTTAGTCAAGCAGGTTTCGATTGGATTGAAGGAGTTACAATGCCTGTAGCATGGAAGAAACGCTGGGGTCAGGGTCGAGTTTTTTACGCCTCATTCGGGCATGTATCCATGGATTTTGAAGTGAATGAAGCATTTGAAATCGTCAAACGTGGCATCTTATGGGCATCAAAATAAAGCGAAAAATAGAGGATAAAATGGAAAAAATGAACATCGGAATTATTGGTTGCGGGAACATTTCAAGCATATATCTTAAGAACCTGAAAAATCTTTTCAAAAACACAGATGTAATTGCCTGCGCTGATCTTGATATCGAGCGTGCCAAAGCTAAAGCAGAAGAATATGGTATAGAAGCCATGAGCCCTACTGAACTACTTAAAGATCCCCGCATCCAATTGATTGTCAATTTGACTATACCAGCCGTTCATGCAGAGGTAGCATTAAAGGCGCTGGATGCTGGAAAGCATGTATACAGTGAAAAGCCCTTTGCCACAACAACCGAAGATGGCAAAAAAATTCTGGAGAAGGCTGCTGCAAAAGGGCTACGCGTGGGTTGTGCTCCCGATACCTTTTTAGGAGCTGGTTTTCAGCGCACTCGTCGGCTTCTCGATGAAGGTGGACTCGGCCCTTGTATCGCTGGCACCGTTTTTATGCTAGGCCATGGTCCCGAGAGCTGGCATCCCGATCCCGATTTTTTCTATAAGACCGGTGGTGGCCCTCTCTTTGACATGGGCCCTTATTATATCACTGCACTCATTCACCTATTAGGCCCAGTAAAACGCTTAAGCGGAATCGCCAAGGCCTCTTTTGCCCAACGTACGATTACTGCCGAAGCACGTAAAGGCCAACTGATACAGGTAGAAACACCGACGCATATCACAGCATCCCTAGAATTTTCATCGGGTGCCTTGATAACCATGATCAAAAGTTTTGATGTTTGGTACCATCATCTCCCACGTTTTCAACTTTTTTGCCAGAATGGTTCTATCGCTCCACCCGACCCCAATACTTTTGGAGCTCCAGTAATGGTTCGAAGAGTTGGAGATGAAGACTGGAAAGAAGCTCCGCTTGTGTTACCCTACAGCGCTAATTCACGCGGACTTGGAGTTGCGGATATGGTCGATTCTATTCAACAGAACAAGGTTCATAGAGCCAGTGGTGAACTTTCATTTCACGTTCTGGACGTGATGGAAACAATTCTTAAGTCAAGTGAAACAGGTCGTTGCCTGGAATTGAAAAGCAACTGTGCTAAACCTGAGGTTTTGCCTGCAAACTTTCTAACTTAAAAACTAAGGAGATACAATGGCACAGATAAAAGGTCCTGCAATTTTCCTCGCCCAATTTATGGGTGATACAGCCCCCTTTAACAGTCTGGAAAACATCAGTGCCTGGGCAAAATCCTTGGGCTTTAAGGGAATCCAAATCCCTTCCTGGGATAAACGCGCCATTGATTTGGACAAGGCCGCTGAATCCAAAACCTATTGCGATGAACTCAAAGGCAAAACCAATGGTCTGGAGATAACAGAGCTTTCGACTCACCTACAAGGTCAGTTGGTCGCAGTCCACCCCGCCTATGACTTATTGTTTGATGCTTTTGCTGCTCCTGAAGTACGGGATAATCCCAAAGCCAGAACAACGTGGGCCATCGATCAGGTGATCAAGTGTATCAAAGCTTCGCATAACTTGGGTTTAAAGGCGATGCCGACTTTTAGCGGCGCCTTGTTATGGCCGATGCTCTACCCCTGGCCGCAAAGACCAGCCGGATTAGTTGAAGAAGGTTTTGCAGAACTTGCCCTTCGCTGGAAACCCATCTTGCAAGCGGCCGAGAAATATGATGTGGACTGTGCTTTTGAAATTCATCCGGGTGAAGACCTGCACGATGGTGTAACATTTGAAAGATTTTTGGAAGCCACTGGAAAGCATCCCAAAGTAAATATGCTCTACGACCCCAGCCACTATGTGTTACAATGTCTCGATTACCTGGGCTTTATCGATGAGTATCACTCCTTTATTAAATGTTTTCATGTCAAAGATGCCGAGTTTAACCCCTCGGCTAAATCCGGTGTTTACGGGGGCTATCTTCCCTGGAAAGAAAGACCGGGACGTTTTCGCAGTGTCGGTGATGGCCAGGTCGATTTTAGCGGAATCTTCACCAAACTCACCCAGTACGGTTACAAATCCTGGGCGGTCTTAGAGTGGGAGTGTTGCATTAAAGACGGTGAACAGGGAGCTCGAGAAGGTGCTGAATTTATCGAAGGCATGCTTATCGATGTACCCAAAAAAGCCTTCGATGATTTTGCTGGAGGCTCCAGCGATAAAAAACGCAATCGTCAAATACTTGGTTTGGGAGATTAACAGATGAACAACCGCAAATTACGTGGTGGAATGATAGGCGGAGGCATCGGAGCCTTTATTGGCCCTGTGCATCGAATGGCGGCCATTATGGATGGCGAAGCTGAATTCGTGGCAGGTTGTTTCTCCAGCAATCCAGAAAAATCCCGCAAAAGCGGAGAAGCACTGTATCTCGATCCCACCCGAGTCTATTCCGATTGGAAAGAAATGATTCTGGCTGAATCGGCTCAACCCGCTGAATCTCGGCTTGATTTTATTTCCATTGTAACTCCTACGGCCAGCCACTATGCGATTGCAAAAATGGTGCTCGAAGCGGGTTTCAATATTATCTGCGACAAACCCATGACTTTGACATTGAAAGAAGCCAAATCACTCCGTGACATGGTAAAAAAGAGCGGAAAAATATTCGCTCTCACACATAACTATACGGGCTACCCAATGGTAAAAGAAGCCCGAGTAATGGTTTCTGAAGAAAAGCTCGGGAAAATCAATAAGATTGTCGTGGAATACCCCCAAGGTTGGCTTGCCTCACTGTTAACTGGAAAAGCAGCCGACTTAGGCATATGGCGAATGGATCCCAAACAGGCAGGAGCCAGTTGTTGTATTGCCGACATCGGTATCCATGCTGAAAACCTGGCGCGCTATATCACGGGTCTTGAAGTCGACTCACTCTGTGCCGACTTATTGGGTTTTATTCCCGGAAATAAACTCGATGATGACGGTTCTGTGTTACTGCGCTACAAGGGCGGAGCCAAGGGAATTCTCTATGCTTCCCAAATCTCAACTGGCGAAGAAAATGGACTTAATATTCGAGTCTATGGAAGTAAGGCCGGCATTTGTTGGAATCAGGAAAATCCCAACTATCTGTTCTACACCCCATTAAATGGTCCGACCCAAAAACTTTCTCGGGGTAATTCGTATAACAGTCAGATTGCCAAGGATTTCACCCGAATCCCCTTCGGTCATCCCGAGGGTTTTATCGAAGCTTTCGCGAATCTGTATCTCGAAGCTTTTAAAGCGATTCGAGCCCTTGCAGGAAAGAAAAAGGTGAAGGTCGATGTACCCACTGTAGAAGATGGAATCATGGGACTTCGTTTTATTGAAACCGTATTAAAGAGTCACAAGTCTTCCAAAAAATGGACGAAGTTGCTCTCATAGCTGATACAGTGAGATTCTTTACTACTCAGGATAGATCCTTGCCAGTTTGATTGATACAACAGGCTTGACTGGTTCGTGTTATGATCGTTTGCATAGTAAGATTTCAATTTACATTAGCGATTTACAGCTTTGTCTGACCTCTTTGATCAATTCTGCATCCTGGACCAAATCCACAAATTTTAGCGAACCGAATCCAGACTGATCATTGCCCAATAAATCGCCAGGCCCACGTTGACTTAAGTCCAAATCGGCCAGTTTAAATCCATCCTCTATGTGACAAAATTCACGTAAGCGCTCAAAAGAACTTTCTGACCAATCTCCCTTTGGCTGGGCTAAAAAACACCAAGCCTCTGCCCCGCCCCGACCGGTTCGACCCCGTAGTTGATGTAATTGGGCAAGGCCAAGACGTTCGGGATTTTCAATGACAATGTAATTCGCACTGGCTACATCGACTCCTACCTCAATTACCGTTGTAGCTACCAAAATATCGAACTCTTTTTTTCTAAAACGGGTCAGAATCTTTTCCTTTTCTGTGCCATGCATTTTTCCATGTAAAATCTCTGATTTCCATTCGGAAGAAAATTGTTTCAGTTCTTTGTGAATATCGGCTAATGACACCAGAGCAGATTCTTTTGGCGTGGCTGCATCTGAATCTATTTCATCCCACCAAATATTGTTCACAACATTATTCTTTGACTCTTTTGCACCAATTTGTGGGCTTACCCAGAAGATCTGGGCACCTTTTTTCACTTCTTGCAGCAAAAAGCCCAGCATATCATTACGCTTTTGCGGGGGAACGATTCTCGTCTTGACCACTTGTCTGCCGGGCGGTTTCTCTCTAAGAATAATTGATTCTAAGTCTCCGTAAATACTTTGCGCCAAACTTTGGGGAATAGGAGTAGCAGTCATATATAAGGCATGGGGATAATGGCCCTTGGCAAGAATCGATTTTCTCTGTTCCACTCCAAAACGATGTTGTTCATCGACAACCACGAGACCGAGATTTTTGAACTGTACATCGGAACTTAAGAGTACGTGAGTTCCAAAGAGAACTTGTATTTTTCCTTCTACTAACTGTTGAACAAGATTTATTCGCGCCGATTTTTCAGTGCTTCCCGTCAATAAGG
>JBBQAD010000333.1:0-4580 GCA_038315885.1 Fibrobacteria bacterium
TTTTACCAGCCCCCTCGAGAAAACCCTCTCACCGGTTGGATAGAGCAACAGCCTTCGGCAAACCCGCATCATGATTGGAATGAAAAAATCTATGAGCAGTGTTATGCTCCCAATTCTGCTTCACGAGTGTTGGATGGCAAGGCGAAAATAAAGGATACCGTTAATAATTACGCATTTATGAATTTCAATATCGGGCCAACCCTTTTCTCCTGGCTCGAAGAAACCCATTCCCGTACCTACGACCGCATCATTGAAGGAGATGGTCTCAGCTGTGAACGCTTAGACGGCCATGGAAACGCCATTGCCCAAGTCTACAACCATGCCATCATGCCCTTGGCTTCTGATGAGGATAAGCGTCTGCAGATTCGCTGGGGAATAGAAGACTTTCGTCGACGTTTTGGCCGAGAACCCGAAGGAATGTGGCTCGCCGAGACAGCTATCAATATGAATACCGTGGTAGCCCTCATTCGCGAGGGAATCAAATTTACCGTGCTATCTCCGACCCAGGCTTTTCGAGTTCGATCCTTAAAGGGTGAAGATTGGGTCGATGTATCCAATAACAGTATTGATACAAAACAGGCCTACCGAATCTTTCCGACTTCTGAAAATGGTACTCCTTTGGAGAAGGGGTACCTCGATGTTTTTTTCTATGACATGACTCTTTCCTCTGCGGTTGGTTTTGAGCATTTGTTAACTAGCGCTAGTAAATTAGGCGATCGCATCAATGCCGCTTTTGATATTCATAACCCAGAGTCACAACTGGTTTCAGTCTGCACTGATGGAGAATCCTACGGCCACCATGAAGCTTTTGGCGACATGTGCGCAGCCTACCTTTTTCATGATTTGTCCTTGAGAATGGGAATGATTCCTGTAAGCTACGCTTGGTATCTCGCCAAATTCCCGCCTAACTTTGAAGTTAAGCTAAAGAACAGTGATACAGAGGGTACTGCATGGTCTTGCATGCATGGTGTGGGCCGATGGTGTCGCGATTGTGGATGCAGCACTGGCGGAGAGGCCAAATGGAACCAGGCCTGGCGAGCGCCATTAAGAGAAGCCATGGATACAGTAAAAGAATCAGCTGATAAGCTGCTGAAACAAAAGTGGGAGAAGTATTTCAGTGACGATGAAAAATCCAAATTAAGTGCTTCCCAAGGTTGGAGTGTTAATCCCGAAGTCCGGCAACAATGGTGGAACGATCATCTCTTACCTGGTACAGATGCTATTTTGGCTTTTCGTCTACTCGAATTGCTGAAATACAGTCAATACATCTATACCAGCTGTGCCTGGTTCTTTGCAGAAATTTCGGGAATTGAAGCGATGCAAAATCTTCGCTACGCTCAGCGATGTTTACAAATATTGGAAGAATTGGAGGGTAAGTCCCCCCGTCCAGCCTTTTTAGAGATTCTCTCAAAAATAAAGTCTAATGTCGGCGAAAAATCGGGTGAAACACTATTTATTGAACTTGAAGAAGAGACTTTGCCGCTTGAATTGTATCTCGGTTTAGATGAATGGGTGGAAGCCCGTATGGACTCGCTTCTTTCGCGTCCTAAAAATCGTCTCTGGCATTGTTCGCAAAAACAATGGTGGACCAAAGCCGGCTACGAACTTCACCGTTTTGAATTTATTCATACCATTAGTGCAGAACGCAGAAGAATCGCCTTAGTAACCGCCATGGACTGGATAGATACCGATGCTATTTATTGGTCTAATCGCATGGATAAAGAAGTGCACGATTGGCTAGAACTGAGCCGTCACAGCGATGACGCGGCCATCGTAGACCTGATGAAGAATTCCCCTTTACTACGCCTACCCGTTACCCACCTTCCCACAGATGTTAAAGCCAATCTCGCGTTTCAGTTGGAAAAACGGCATTGGGAGCAGTCGGAGGAAGCTGCAAAACATGAAGAAGGAGTTTTGGCAAAAATCAGCATACAGTTTAATCGCATACGCTGGGCCACTCCCGCTATTGTTGAAAAACGCTTGGCCTTGGCGCGGAACTACAATTTTTCGCATAAATTAAATGAAGCCTTGAATACGAATGAGCCCAGTGATTTTGAAGCTGCCTTGGCAATTGCCAAGGATATGGGAAAAGCGGGACTTTTTCCCGATCTCGGACCGGCTCGATTAAAGCTCTATCCCTATTTACGTCGAGTTGGTGTGCGATTGGCTACGAACCCTGAATCGAGTGATTTTAAGTCCCTTTTTCTGCTTTTGGATCTGATCGATACCCTGGATTTACGCTCCCAGCGCTATCGAATGGAAAATCTGGCCACGCCAATGCTCGGTTTGCTTTACAATTGGACAGCCAACCGGGAAAAATATCCGGAGATGGATATTGTGGCGGCTATTTCACTTTTGGATAGATTAAATTTTAGTACGGATATTTTGCGGCAACGAATTGAAGGTTCGACAAGAGCATGATTTCAGAAACCCTACTTCTACTGATGCTTCTGGCATCTGTGTTTTTGGCAGGCGCGGCAGTGGGGCAGTTGGTATTTCGTTATCGTTTGGCAAAACTGGAACGCTCCAACCTGATCTTAGAACAAAAGCGCTTGGATGAATTAAAGTCCATGCTGAAATCAAAAGCCCTGGTCATTGAGCGTCACCATGCTCGGAACTTTGAACAAGAAGTTCGTGCTCAAATTGATGACTTGTTCAAAGACCTCGATAACAAATAATTGTAATCACTTCTGACTTGCCTAAGGCAAGACCCTGTAACACTAACTGGCTTTACCCGAAGGATTTTTTTAGTCTTCGAGGTCATCCATTAAGGATTGAGCCCTCTCCAACCAGATATCAAAGCGTTCATCCTCTTTAAAACGTTCAATCAATTTCTGATACATCTTTCTCGCTTCACTCGATTTATCCAAAGCCAAATCGACACTGATTAAATAGACAAAGGCACTCACCAGTCTTTTGGTGGCATAACGCTCCGGCTGCTTGATGATATCAGTTAACCATACATGGGCAGTGCTGAAAAATTTATCAAGTGCAGTGCCTTTTTCTGAAAACTTTGCCATCATCAAATTGGCTCGAGCGACTTCTAAGGCATCCACATTCAATCTCTCTTTGGATGCATCTCTTAGACATCTGTCATACAGCGACCAGGCAATAAAGGCGGATTGTTGTGCTCTAGGAATTCCAAAAAATGACTTGGCACTGGCCTTATAGCCTTCAGAAACCAAAGCTTCCCGTACTGAATTGTTACGAATTAGACGCTCAAGCTGATCATGGGTTAAAATCGATTGTATATCTCCCTCGGGCACATGAAGGGTGAAATGATCGGTTCTTGCGCTGGCAAAGAAGCACTGGTGGCAAACAGAAACTTCATATAAGTCGAAAGGCAATTCGTTTGCTCGTCCCTCTTTAAGATGCCATTGTGGAGTGATTTCATCCTCTTCCCATAGGCATTCATGAAGACTTTCATCTAACAAAAAACAATGGATGGAGTCTGTGCCGCATAATGGACAAATTAGTGCAAGTCGATGAAGAGGGCCTTTTCCGTTAGAGAGCTTAAAATATCCCTCGCGACGCTCGTCAGTCATCTCATGGAAGGTTTGCTCAAAGTCTTCTAAACTGGAAAAAACCCGACATAGCTTATCCACTCCCGAACTATGTAAGGTCTCTAGAGTTCCGTTTTTGGCCGAAAACAAGATCAACTTGTGATTGTTCTTTTCTAATAGCTTTTGAACATTTTCGACAAATCGAATACCTGATGTATCGATGCTTTCAACCTCACTGAAATCGAGACTGACGTCAAATAGCTTGTCCATGATGGTATCCATCATGGCACTTTTCAATGCAATGCAGGCCGGAGTGCTAAAATCAACCGGCACAGTAAATGCCATGGAGTTTCCACGGCGAAGTCTATTTATTTCTGACATAGTTTCTTTAAAAAACACAAAAAAGTATCTTGTGAAAATTCTATCACATTTCGGGGCTTGTCGCCACTTCTAGACTAATTCTGTAAAAAATAGCTAGGGAGATTTTTTAGGTGAGTATTCCAATCTTGACAAGTGCAGAGACAAAAAAACTGGAAGCGGAGGCTAAAGCATCAGGAACTTCGGAACTAGATATGATTTTGTCGGCAGGAGAGGCCGTCTTTCAAAGCATCCAAACAATTGTAGGTGAAGATTTACCGGCTGAAGTCTCTTTGGCCTTTGTCTGCGGAAAAGGCCACAATGGGGCTGATGCCTTAGCGGCAGCTATTCTTGCATCCGGAGCGGGTTATTCCCTAGTTGCCTACCAAATTTACAGCACACAATATGATGATCAAGTTTCGGATCTGCAAAACAGACTGAGTAAATTGGGCCACAGCATTCATTTTATTAAAAGTCCTGTTGACTTACCTGTATTTCACGGCGTCAATCTGATTATCGACGGACTCCTGGGAACAGGGATCAACCGGCCCCCTGAAGGAGTTGTGCTGGAATGTATCTACGGAATGAACCAGAGCAATGTACACATTCTTTCCATTGATGTTCCCTCTGGAATCAATGGCGACAAACCAGAACAAGTCGAACATGCGGTCAAAGCGACAGTCACCATTTGTCTGGGAGCAATGAAGTTTTCCAGCGCCT
>JBBQAD010000022.1:0-15072 GCA_038315885.1 Fibrobacteria bacterium
TCTTAGTACAATGCAAATCTGTACTGTTAACAGCGGGATATTCGGCTGTAGTGACAGCTATTCTGGTCATTGGGATAAAAGCGCTCTTTGGATTCAGGGTAAGTTCTGAGGATGAAGAACAAGGTATCGATTTAATGGTTCACGGAGAACGGGCTTATAATTCTTAGTCCTCGAATCTTGTGTCTTATGGCTTGACGAGCCAAAGGATTATGACTCTAGATATACTATTACAAACAGTAGAAGAACATTGGATGGGCATTCGCTTGTAGCCCATTTTTTTTGATTTAGAAATTCATGGCGAGCCAGGCGCAGACTTCAGCTTCTACCATTGTATGCTCTCTATCTAAGGTGAGGATGTGTTCACTGTTGGCCAAATAGACCAACTTCTTTTTATTGCTACCTAAGGCCTCTAACAACACCTCGCTACCTGAAAAGGCACTGGTTTTATCCTTGCGGCCATGAACAATCAGAGTGGGTGAATGGAGCCCACGCAAATAGGGTTTGGCCTGCCGTATCGCTTCTAAAAATCCCCGTAGCATGGCAGCAGGCATTTTTACATAGGAGATATGTCTTGTTTGTTCGTGGGGATCACCAATGGCAGGAGGCCACTCTTTGGGAATGTATTGATAGAAATCAGAAAAATGACGAATGGCAAAATCATTCTCAATTAATCCCCAGAATTTGCCATGGGAACGCAAAAAAGGAGCTAACAATATCAGTTTTTTCACTTTTCGTCGCAGCGCGAGATGCAATGCCAGCAGGCCTCCAAAGCTAAAGCCGCAAACACTGACAGATTCATATCGTCTGCTCAGTTCAGAATATTCCTGTAACACTTGATTTAAAAAGTCATTCCAAGTGATATTGCGAATGGAACGCAAACTTTCACCGTGCCCTCGTAAACGCATCACTCGACAATGCAATCCAAGTTCGGCTATTTTCGGAGCGAGATATAAAAAGTCACGGGGAGAAGAAGTCCATCCATGAATTAGCAGTACGGCATGGTAGCCTGTGCCCAACTGGTAGGATTCAGCTCCCTTTATGATTCCGCTATGAGGATCACGGACTTGGGGACTTTCAATTTGATAGCGTATCATAGGAAAATAAAATAAGTGAATTGACCAATAAAAGAGGCCGAAACTGCGCTTCGATAATTCATCCCATAATACTCCCCCCTGGACTCGAAGAAATGCAATAATTAAGCTGTTCTGGAGGGCAATAGCTTGATCAACCGCTTGCGCTGGCTTCTTCGCAAATTGCTTAGACTTTTGCCTGCACGCGAACGAAAAACCATCGCTCCCGGTGAAGCTAAATCCTTTGCCTACTTATTCTCAGGAACCTATGGCGATATGGTTCAATGTCTTCCTGTGCTTTTTGCATTGGATCGTTCCCTCAATGACAATTGTGTAAAGGTATTTATTGGTCCAGCTCCGATTATTAAAGCTTTTTCCTGGATTATTCCAAAGGGATGGAAATTGATTACTTCCCGAAAAGCGATGTTGGAATTTTACAAGGCAATCCAAATTCTTCCTCGACTGCAAATTAAACGGCCTTTTGACACATTGGTTTGTAATGCAGTGAGTGTTTACAATGTGCGATCAGAACTATTGAGTCGATTGTTCAGTGATAAGTCAGCAGGATTTCATTATTCTCAATTCAGTTCCAATCCATCTTTTAATTTTTCCCAACCGATTTCAGAGGAATGCCAAAGTTTTTGTTTTGAAAATTTGAATTTGGTAAAAGCTGCAGGACTGATTGATACGGTATTAGGAGATTGGTGGACAATTGATATTGATACACAGATTCCAAACCTAGAAAGTGCTATTAGTGATATATTCGCGAACTCCGATGTCATATTTCATGTTGGTGCTATATCGGTCAAGAATCGTTTAGGAAAAGCAATATTTGATAAATTTTGTGAGGATTTTCTCATATGCTTATTATCTGTACAACAAAAAGTGATACTAATTGGCGGACCTGAAGATCAGGAACTTTTATTCGAATTACAGAAAAAAAATCCAACAATTACAATGATTAAGCCGAGTATACAACAGCTTTTTGTATTGACGAAACAGTGGCAGGGGAAAATCATTTGCTTTGATAGTTTCTATTCCCACCTGGCTATGGCATTTGGTAAAGCGGCGCTGGTACTGTGCTATCCTGAAGTTCCCCGAGGTTACCATTGTACGCCCATTCACCAGGAAATTTTGATTGAATGGCCTGTGAATCCGGGATGGGCGAAATCAGTGACGGAAATACTGACCCACCTAGAGCATTGATGTAGAGGAAGGAATTTCCTCCCTCGCCTGCGGCTAAAGGCAAAAACTACCTCTCTGTTCTTTATCGGCAGCTTTGGTGCGAAGCTTAAGCCTCTTTTTCAGGTTTTATCGAGCATTTGCCTGGAATCTCAAGGCGCCAAGCATGGCATGAGCCTTGCTTTTTTGGAATTAGAGTCAACTATGTTTATCAAGCAAGCCCTATTTCAGCACACCTCAATCTCTACAGTAGAGCATAGTTTGGATGCTTCTGCGCTTCGATCAAAAGCGATTGCCGATAATTTGGCAAACGTTATGACTCCTGGATATAAACGCATCGAAGTGAGTTTTGAAAAAGAATTACGCCGGGCTCTTGATCCTAATCAGGTCAGAGGAAGTAGAACTGATAGTCGGCATATACCTGTAGGAAGCCCCATGCCACTGGCTGTAACACCCAAAGGTGGAAGACCTGATGATATCGCAATGGCTGGTGGAATTAACAATGTCGATATCGATTTAGAAGCCAGTAAAATGGCGGAGAACACCATTTTGTTCCGCTATGGTGTGCGCTTTATTACCGAAAGACGCGGAGCCATTGAAGCTGCGATAGGGGAGCGTCCCCAAGGATGAATTTAGTCAAGGTGCGAGTCAGTGAAGAGAAACAATAATCGGAGGTCAAGATGGGTATGATTGGATTGTTTACCGGACTCAATATTAGCGCGACAGGTTTACGAGCTCAGCGCATTCGTCAAAATGTAATTGCCAGTAATCTTGCCAATGCTGAAACCACACGCACCAAAGATGGCGGTCCTTACAAAAAGCAGACAGTTGTTTTAGAATCAGACCCCACCGAATTTGATCAGCGATTTGTATTCGGTCCTGAGAAAATGAAGGGATTTGCTACCAAGGCTAAGCATTTGAGAATTCCTGATCCGGGTTTGCCGATTGAAAAAAGCAAGATAGGCAGCGGTGTAAAAGTAGCCGCTATTGAGCAGGATAGCACCGCGCCGCGTTTGGTATACGATCCCAGTCATCCTGATGCCAATGAGCAGGGCTATGTTGCAATGCCGAATATCAATGTTGTTCAAGAAATGACGGATATGATTACCGCAACCCGATCCTATGAAGCCAATGCAACGGCGATGAAATCAAGTAAAGAAATGTTGATGAAAAGTTTGGAACTCTAAGTATTACTCAATTTTTACATAAAATTAAAGAATTCTAGAAAAAATGGAAAGCACAGCATCAATTCGAAATCAAGCCCTGGCACAAATCGCCAGGCATGATTGGGCCACAAGTGCAACCAAGCCAAAACGGCAATCGACTCTTGAGTTGATCCAGCAGAAACAGAGTGAAATCATCTCAGGTAGACCCGAATCTATAAGCAAATCAACTGCAGAATTCTCGCTTGGAAAGGTTATAGCAAGTGACACTGTTCAAGGCATGCTTTCAGCCGCTTCGGAACTTCTCTTATATACACGAACCAAAGAAGCTCTTCCCAGGCCAAGTGCAAAACGAGTTCTGGGAAATTATGTGGATTTAACGGCTTAGGTAATCAGATCAAAAAAATAGACTAATGGTGAACTTAATCGCAATAATGATGGACTGCTACAGAAAAAACCAAAAGGATTGGAGCTAAGATGGATGCCTTGAACTCAATTAATTTGCCGGGAGTGGCTGGCTTTAGCCCCAAGGTGCAGGTCAACAATAAATCGATTCCCTCCTTTGGTGATACATTCAAGGGAATGTTGAAAGATGTCAATGTAATGCAGAATAAAGCTGATGAATCCATACAGAAAATGATCTCCGGCGAAATAAAAGATGTGCATCAAGTAATGCTCGCCGTAGGAGAAGCCAAAGTTGCCTTTAACCTAATGCTGGAAATCCGTTCGAAGTTGATGGATGGCTATCAAGAAGTGATGAGAATGAGAGCTTAGTAAAAGAGTGAAGCAGATTATCCCTTATGGCTGTCGAGGGATAGGAAACAAAAAGTTCGATGAGGATAAAAGATGAGTGATTTTTTTAAACAGGTACTCTTACAATTCAATGCACTCTGGACCAAGTTACATCTGGTTCAGAGGGCCATTATAGCCCTAACCCTTTTTGTAACAGTGATAGGCATGATTTCTTTGATCGCCTGGTCTTCCCTGGGTAAAAAGGAAAATGGGATGAGCACCCTTTTTGTTAATCTCAGCAGTGAGGATGCGGCCCGGGTGACCGAAGTACTAAAAGATATGAATGTGATCTATTCCTTTGAAAACGAAGGCAAAACTTTAACGATTCCCAAAGAAAATTTGTATGAGGCCCGTATGCAGTTGGCCCGCGTTGGGCTACCTCAATCGGGAGGCCAAGGCTACCAACTTTTCGACAAGTTACAATTAGGAATGACCGACTTTGTACAAAACCTGAATTACAAACGAGCGCTTGAAGGCGAATTATCTCGAACCATAATGACCTTGAAACCTGTCGAAAAGGTGCGTGTACATATCACCATTCCTAAACCCAGTCTATTCACTGAAAAAAAAGAGGAGGCAACGGCTTCTGTTATTGTTCAAGCTAAACCGGGTGAACATTTGGATGAAAAGCAAGTACGGGGTATTACCCATCTGGTAGCCAGTTCGGTAGAGGGACTTAAAGCAAGGCAAGTTACTGTGGTCGACGTGGAAGGCAATATGTTAACAAAAGGATTCGCAGATAACGCCATGGCCGAACAAACCGACCATAATGTTGAATTACAACATACTGTGGAAAAAAAATTAGAAGATAAAGTGGAGGATATTTTTTCCGGCCTATTGGGTCCTAATAAAACGCGAGTCAAAATATCAGTTGATTTGGATTTTGCGCAGGTTCAAAAAACCATTGAGCATTATGATCCCGTCTCCAAAGTCGTTCGTTCACAACAGCGCGATGAGGTGAAGACCAGTAACAGCCCTTCGGTAGGAGATGAACAGCGTGAGGGAACCATTACCAATTATGAAATAGATAAGACCGTAGCCAATATCATCAGTGTACCCGGAGCGAGAAAGCGTATCACTGTGTCTGTCGCAGTTGATGGAAAATTAGAACAGAAAGGAAAGGGCAAAACCGAGTGGATCTCACGAACACCCGAAGAAATCGACAAGTTTACTGAACTGGTCAAAAATGCGGTGGGTTATCGACCCGGCTTGGGAGACTCTCTGCCGGGTGATCAGGTTTTTGTAACCTGTGTACAATTCGATAAAGGTTTCTATCAGGAAGAAAAAGAGGAGATGGCCAGCATGGCTCGCAAAGAACTGTTTCAATATTGGGGGAAAGTGGCGGTGGTAGCCTGTTTGATTTTATTTGGCTTTTTGTTCTTGAAGAGTCTGGCACAAAATATCGCTTTAGCCATGAATCCCCCTGTACCCAAATATGCCGGTTTAGAGCTGAAACCGCCCGAGGAGGAAATACCTGAAGAGGTTCGTTATCAGCAGGATTTACTGGAAAGGGCGATTATTCTCACACAAGAGGATCCCCAACAGGTGGCCTCCTTAATCAAGAACTGGCTTTCAGAGGGCAAAAATTCGGATACTGGGACTGAGAAGAAGAAGAAAAAGAAATAGTCAAAGCCTTAAAGTTTATCATGCAGATGAGGGCGGCCCTTGAGCAAAGAATTCTTTAAAAAAGCCAAGTCAGATTCTCCGCAAAGCGTGGCACCCTCCAAGCCAGGTGTTACACACATCGATGTACCTGGACCCAAGAAGGCAGCGATTATTCTGGTATCCTTGGGTTCAGAGGTGGCTGCCCAGGTCTTTAAAAATCTCCAAGATGAGGAGGTTGAATCAGTCGCCCGGGAGATAGCGAGACTCCGAGGTGTTACACCCGAAATTCGTTCCTCTGTATTAGAAGAGTTTCATGATACCGCTATAGCTCAGCGATTCATTGATGAGGGAGGGGTAGATTATGCCAGGAGCGCACTGGAATCCGCTTTGGGAAGTCGAAAAGCGAAGGAAATTCTGGAGAAGGTTCAGCGTTCCATTCGCACCACGGGTTTTAATTTACTGGAAACAGTCGATCCTTCTCAGCTAGTCAATTTTATTCAAAAGGAACATCCACAAACTATCGCACTTTTATTGGCCCATATGCAGGTGGGTGTAGCTGCCGGTATTCTTTCGGCTTTGCCGCAGGAGTTACAGGTCGATGTAGCCACTCGACTGGCAACCATGGAAAGTGTATCTCCCGATGTGCTTGATCAGGTGGAGCAGGTTTTATCTCAACAGATCAAGACCCTTTTCGGAGGCGATGTCAGCGATGTAGGTGGAGTCAAATTCGTGGCCGAGATACTCAACAATGTCGACCGCGGTGCCCAAAAGAATATTTTGGGAAATCTGGAGCGCGAGAATCCAGAATTGGCCACAGAAGTCAAGAATCTCATGTTTGTGTTCGAAGACATTATGTTACTCGACGACCGCAGCATTCGCCGACTTCTCAAAGATGTGGACACTAAAGAACTAGGAATGGCACTCAAAGGCGCCAACGATCAGGTCAAGGACAAGTTTTTCCGAAATATGTCATCACGCGCTGCGGATATGATGAAAGATGATATGAATTTTATGGGACCGGTAAGACTGAAAGAAGTGGAAGAGTCGCAACAACGAATTGTTGATGTCGTTCGCCGCCTTGAGGATGATGGCGAAATTGTCATTAGTGGTCGAGGTGGTGAAGATGAAGTCGTCGTCTAGCTTCTCCTACTGGAAATGATCATGAAAAACATATCTGATGAAAAATCCGGGGTTTCTTCATCAGTTGGGGTAAGGGGTATCGTTCGCAAATCGAAGGTGCAAGATGCCACCCAGTTTGCCTTGGAATCTTTTTCCTTCTCCAAACTAGATGCACCAGGACGTCCAAAAGGCAAGGAGGATCAGGAACATATCATTCTCTCCTTACAAGCTAAGCTGGAACAAAAGAACAAGGAGATTGAATCTCTTAAAAAAAGCCATAGCCAGGAAATAGAACGGTCTTGTCAGGAAAATTTTCAAAAGGGTAAGCTAGATGGAACCGCTCAGGGGGAAGAAAAGGCAAGTCTAAAATTTTCGTTGGAGCTGAAGGCCTTATCTGAAAGGGTCGAATCGGTTTTTTCAGAGTTACAATTACAGCGAAAAGATTTGTTTCTCGGTTATGAGGAATATGCCCTTGAACTAGTGCTGGTCTGTGTCAAAAAAGTGTTTGCAGAATATGCAGAACAACATCGCGAAGCAATATACCCCATTTTAAGGCAATGTATTCAACAGTTGGAAGAAAAAACTCCTGCGCGAATCAAGGTGAACCCTGTTGATTATCCGCTACTTTCTGAGAATATCGAGTTTTGGAACTCGGTGGGAGTGAAGCTTTCAGGTGTGCAGATTGTCAGCGATACCAATCTACCAAAGTTGAGTTGTGTGGTAGAGGCGGTAGGGGAAACAGTCGTTTCGAGTTGGCCGGAAATTGTGTCTAAAATGGAACTGGCCTTGGCGCGGGTTTTAGCCTATCGAATTGAAGAAGAATTAAAGGATGAGTGATAATCCCTTCGAATCCTATGCAGAGGCAATAGAAGCAGTGATACCCTTTAGTTCGCGCGGGCGGATAAATCAAGTCATTGGTATGGTGGTTGAAAGTTTGGGACCTCCCTCACGCTTGGGAGATGTCTGCGAAATCAGAGATCATGGTGTTTTTGTGGGTATAACAGAAGTCGTTGGATTTCGCAAAGAAACCACTCTATTGATGGCTTTGGGTTCTTTGGAATCGATGCGTCCAGGTATGGAAGTTGTCAATACAGGTCAGCCCCTGAGTGTATCAGTAGGCAAATCTTTATTAGGCCGTGTTTTAGATGGACTTGGAAAACCGATGGATGGAAAGGGCCCACTCGTGCTACCCCAATCTGTTTCACTCTTTCGAAACCCTCCGCATCCCCTGGATAGGAAACGCATTCGTGAGCCCTTTTCGAGCGGTGTGCGAGCTATCGATGGACTTAAAACCTTGGGTAAGGGGCAGCGTGTCGGTATCTTTGCGGGATCGGGCGTGGGTAAATCGGTTTTAATGGGTATGATTGCCCGTCATTGCCGTGCCGATGTAAATGTGATTGCCTTGATAGGGGAACGGGGAAGGGAAGTCCGCGAATTCATCGAAAAAGATTTGGGCGAAGAAGGATTACGTCGCTCCGTTCTTGTCATTGCTACATCCGATCAACCAGCAGTTGTACGCTTAAAGGCGGCTTTGACCGCGACCAGTATTGCTGAATATTTTCGTGACCAAGGCAAGGATGTCATGATGATGCTGGATTCTTCTACCCGACTGGCTCATGCTCAGCGAGAGATTGGGCTGGCCATTGGAGAGCCTCCTACCACTCGCGGCTATACTCCTTCGGTCTTTAATTTTTTGCCCAAGCTCTTTGAACGGGCCGGTACGGGACCAGTTGGGTCAATCACAGGATTGTATACCGTGTTGGTAGAAGGTGATGATATGGATGAACCGGTAGCCGATGCGGTTCGGTCTATATTAGATGGGCATATTGTGCTATCTCGGGAGCTCGCGAATCGAGGGCATTATCCTGCAATTGATGTATTAAAGAGTGTTAGTCGCTGCCAAAGCGATGTGATTAGTGATGTACACAAAAAAAATATCGCTTTTCTGCTTCACAAGTTGGCCTTATATCGGGAATCGGAAGACATGATTCAGTTGGGCGCCTATGCGCGGGGTAGTAATCCTGAGCTTGATACTGCTATAGAGCTTATGCCGAGTTTAAATCTGTTTCTTTCCCAAGCCGCAGAGAAAAGTAACAGTCTGGAAGAGACTCTCGCATGGATGGTAAAATTAGTAGGAAATTCGGAGTCTCAGGGAATGTCGTTAGCATTAAAAGCAGAGCGGCACCAGGTACTGAAAAACCGTTAAGGAGTTTAATCTGTGAAGGCTTTTCGCTTTTCCCTTGTACAAGTCTTAAGACATAAGCATTGGTTGGAAGAAGAAGCCAAAAAGCGTTTAGCCTCAGCAATGCATCAGTTGAGGCGGGAGAAAGAAATTCTGGAGGCATTGGAAATATCTAAAAGTGAGACTCTGGTTCAGTTTGGAATGATTAAAGAAAATGCCCATGCTAGTCGTCCACAACTGTTACTGTATATGCAGCATCTGGAACAAAAAACAAGAGACCAGGCGAAAATCTGTGATGAAAGAAATAAGGAAGTTTCCGAACGCTCCCGCGAACTTGCCGAAGCGATGAAGACACGAAAAGTTCTGGAAAAACTAAAAGAGAGACAATATGCCGATTATCTGGTTGAAAATAGGCGCAAGGAGGCCGTCGTGATCGATGAAATCTCTTCCCAATTTTGGGAAAGAAACCGGGATAGTGAAAAAAGGTGAAATTCACGGCCGCCTTATGCGCCGTTTTGATTTTACCGGTCTATTCCCTGGTTTTTAAAAGTGGAAATTTTAAAACTGAATTTTCCGGTCAAATTGGCGACACACTTCATGTAGATACCTCACTGGGAACGACTGTAACAATTAGTCCCTCGAATTATATTTCTAGCCGGGTATTGAGTGCCGGACTTTCAGAAGGGGCAGGTACACAAACTCAAGCGGTAGCCAATCCGAGGGTAAGTTATACAGGTAGCCAGAAATTCAAAGTTGGTTATTTGGGTTGGCGTAGTGCACCTACCAGCCAAACTATTCCATACAAACCCGCCCCAGCAGACATCCGAATTCGTAGTATTACATTTGCCAATGACTCCGCAACCATGGATGCCAATGGTTCTTTAATTGCGGCTCTTGAAAATATTACGGATACCACAGGCAAATTTTATGGAGGCTTTCCCGATGATAAACCTCCTCCCTCCTACTTTCATTTTGAAGCCCGAAACCCGGGATATGCAGCCTACTGGGGCACTTTAAAAATTAATGGTTCTATTCGCCGCACCTCCCATCTTGATTCTATAGGGCAAACCTCCATCCGATGGGGTAAATATGTACCACGTGCCAGCCCCGCCATCAGTAAGGGCTTTGGCACACTTGGAATGGGTATCCAGCCGGGAAGCAATTCAGTAAAAACAGTGCTAGCCTATGAAGTAGAAGTAAACCCGGCAGCAGCTGAAATTCGCTGGGAAGACATAGATGCCGGAACTTCGGTATCGAATGCAATATTTTCAAATTCCCCCATGAGCGAATTTGCGGTGGGAGTTGATTCGTTGGGTAGCAGCTTAATCGTTTGGCGTCAAAATGACTCTGTTTACATGGCCGGATTCGATGCCAATAAAGTTCAGGTACAGGCTACCACTCTTCTGTTTACCGGCCTATTTTTCTTTGATGGTGTTACTAATCGTTATTATGCCCCATATAGCATCAGGGCTTTGGTAAATGGTTCTTTTTTGCTGACCTATGGGCGCGGTAGCACCATTTATTACCGTAACATTCAATTGCCGATTAATTCAAATACCTTTTCACCAGGAACTGAAACTACCTTGACCGCTGGAGGAAAAGTATGCAGATGGCCAAACCTTGATGTAAACAATCGTTATGTCATATTTACCTATTTCGTTCATCAGGGTGGGGGCATCCATAGACTGGAGGCATTGCGCTACGACCGCAACGGTAATTCATTTACAACAGTAAACCCATTTTCTGCGGACATTGGAGGAGAAAATATTGCTTTCGATCAAGTCGGTACAGGCTGGTACCCTTGGCATTATTTTCGTTCTCCTTCAGTTGCTGTAGACGAGAAGGGAAATTTCGTAGCTTCTTACGACAATCAATTTAATGGCAAGCTGGTGGCCTATGCCAATGTTCCTTATTATTATGACTCGGCTGTATATATCAGTAGCCCTGCTGCGCTGGAGAATTCATCTCTCTCCTTCTCCATCCATGGCAGCATCGATTCTGTCGAATTCAGCAAATTAAGCATCAATGCAGATTCTGGCGTTACTGTATCACTTTCTTCCAGTGCCACCAACGATTTTTCAGCCAGCAGTTTTCAAACTCCAGATGCAGCAGGAGCTTTTCCCAGTGTATTTAGGACCAATGCGACTTATATCAAATATAGGGCAGTACTAAAAACCAATTCTCCGCTTAGGCGATATCGACCGGCGCTGCGCTCTGTAACAGTGGACTATAACGTAAAACCCAGAACTCCTTTTCTGGATTCCATCAAATTGGGCAGCGGAGCGTGGCAGGTTTATGATAGCAGCCAAACTTATATTCTTCAAAGTCGTCGAGATTCCCTGTATTTTGTCTTTTCGACCTTGGACCATGACAACAAATCCAGACTTCGATTTACAGTCAGCTCTCCAACCATTCCAGATTACAACGATTCTATCCCTCAACGTCCCAGTGCGGGAATGTATCGAAGCCGCTTTGCCTTCGGGATTCGCAGCAATGTGGGTCAACAGCAATTTTCAATTTATGCCACCGATAGTTCAGGTTGGTCAAGCGAAAGAGTCAACTTTTCAGTTCTCTATGTAAACACAGCACCCAATGCCAGCTTTCAGGTTTTTCGGGAAAAAGGCCGGGATCTCGCGGGAATCTATGTGTCAACCGGCGGAGGTCTAGAAACCCTCAGCGCTGTGCAGGGTGATACAATTACCGCTCATTACCAAGATTCTCTCCGATTACAAACAACATTCAATGATGTTAACGATGATAGTCTCGCCTATAGTTTTTATCGAAATGGTAAATTAGAACAACAGGGCAGGCGTCCCAGAACTGCGACCTTTGCTTTGTCCATCCAAATGGACGCAGCGACTCCACTGATTGACAGTTTAGCCTTGATTTTATCCGACCCAGATACAAGCCTGCTCATCTATTTCTTTACAAAACCTAACCGACCTCCCCGTATCGATTCCATCTGGTTGGCTTCATACTATGGTACTGATTCCATTGAGAAAACAGGCGTTTTTGATCGTATAAAAGATTTCTCTAGTGATACAGGAATCAATGTACCACCCAAAGTTTTTAGTCGATTGGTGATTAATAATTCAGATTCTGATTCACCGATCGGCGATAGCATCTCCACCCGGTGGGAGGTATTTTCTCCAAAAATCACTTGTGCAAACCTTGACTTGAGTTGTTTCCTGAAATCAGATTCGGTTCAAAGTGATACATTGGCCAGAATCTTCGGAATTGACGAAGCTTATTTTCGCATTCGTGTCACCGATAGATTTGGGGCCTTTTTGCAGGATACCATCAAGCTAGAGTTTCCAGCTCTGGATTCGAGCAGAAATACTCTAATTTCCATGACAAAAGCGATTGAAGTCTTGCGGGATAGTATTCGTTTTGTGTTGGATTCTCCGATAAGGAGTAAAAGTGTTCAGGCTGAAATAATGAATGCGGGAACCGTAGCGCTTCAGATCCCAGTGATTAAAACACTGAAACATGACGATGCCTGGATGAATTATACCATCCAGTGGACACAAAATAATTCGTTTAGCAATCTCATTTCAGTCAGAAAAAACACCGAAAGCAGCCCGATACTTTTTACCAAGCCTATTCTGCTTGAACCTGGTCAAGTTCTCCGCTTGCAGTTTAGTTTTTTTACCGATTCCCTAAGCGGAGACGCTTTTTTTACGGATACCTTAGAGTTACAATCCAACGATTTTTTCTTACCGCTTTTGAAAATCCCCTTCTCGGTCTCTTTTGACGATTTACCCACCCTGGGAATTTCTTTATGGCCTGCGCCAATAGTATCGACCCAAAATTCAGCTACGGGACGTTTGATAGCTAATAATCAAGGGCTTCCCAGTATTTTACCCCGACAAAGTGGCTTTCGTTTTGTTTTCTCAGAACCGGTTCGAGCTGACAGTGTGTTAACAAATATCCATGTGTACTCAAAAGTTGATTCTCTGGCTTTGGAGATTAAGGGAAGTTTTTCAGTGGAGAAGGATGCAAAAATTCCGAGCGAATTCCCTGATTATTTTTTGCTGTATTTTCATCGTAACACAGAGAACCAAGTCAGCTCCACTTTAATTGACAGTGCCTTCTTTAGACCCAAATACGAAAAAGCTCCGGCGGGATTCAATTATTATCCGTCAGCAGGAGAATTCTTAGCCGGTGATAAAATTGTTATTCGGGTCGGAAATGGAATTGTGGATTCGGTTGGTAATGCACTCGATATTCGACGAAACCGTATTGCCCTTTCGGCCCAAAGTTTTGATAGTACCTTTACTCTGACCGTCGATTCGAGCACCTTTCGAGTTACACGCAGCTATCCAGTTAATCATGAATTGAATGCCAAGTCTGATGAGGCAATACAGATTCATTTTAACCATCGCCTTTCTCAATTTCTTGCCCTTGGAACGGATACCCTGAAAACACTGGATTTAGACTCTTTGGCTGCCGGAAAAAATCGCAGCTTACGAGTAAGTTCGGCCTTTAATGCCTGGCAGCCCTACGAATTGAAGTACGTTCGGCTGGGTCCGGGTGATAGTTCATTGATATTTCAAACTCGTCCGAAGTTTTCTGCTAATGACAGTGTTTCGGTCATCCTGTATGGCAGATTGAGTGATACATTGGGCCTCAGCCTTGATGGAAATCGGGATGGAATTCCTTCTTTCCGGTATGATACCAATTCCCGAGAAGATGATTTTATTTTTGATTTTCGCATCTCCAATGCGCCTTTTTATGTCTTTCCCAATCCCTACCGATTTGATAATATCAGGCATCGCGAAAAAGGTGGGGTAACCTTTAAAAATCTTAGCAGTCTAAAGGGCTTTGCCTTAAATACGAAGATCCTATTTCGCTTTTATGACATGGCAGCAGATTTGGTTTATGACAGTGAAAAAAGTGGTCAAAGTCCGATTTTTGGACAGGTCAGTTCGGGAAGCCAAGCACTTGCCCCTGAATGGAATTGGAACTTGCAAAATTCATTTGGAAGGGTGGTTGCCTCCGGAGTATATATCTATCAAGTTGTTCGTGAGGATGGACGAGTTTTGACCAAGGGAAAGCTGGCTGTAATCCACTAAACATCGTGAACATTGGCTTTACAGGTCTAAATAAGTTAGTTTATCGCGAAAATTGGCTTGAGACTTGACGTTGGAATTGGCTTGGTAATTCAGTAAATGGCAAAACTAAAAAGGCTCTCTATTTTATTCGGATTTCTGTCTGTGCTTTGTCTCGAAGAGAGCACGGCTCAAACTGAAAAAAAAAGAATTCCCATCAAGCACTTGATTTTTGAGCGACAAGAAATTGAAGGTAATCTTGGAGCCCAGAAAGCCATTGTTGTATCATCCGACAAACGACCCGTTTTCAAGCCGATGGCACTGAAACTCGCGGAAGACCCGGCTGATCTATCTGCCATTGATAAAGAATTGTTTGAGTTCGATTTAAATTCCAGTTTATTTCCCATTGAGGTGCCCAAATAGGGTTAAAAGATTCTAATGAATCTAAATCTGGAATGCTTATGCGCAAAATTGATATGGTTAAGTCTGCATTAAGAGGTGATCAATGGATTTTTTAAGCACGTTTTTAAGAGCCTTTAATTTTTCAGAGCCCGGCGCTCTTTATATGTGGATTATTTTGGCTGTCGGCTTGCTTGGTTTTGCAATTGCAGTCGAGCGACTTGTTTACATCCTTACGCGGAATAATTTTCGTCCCGACTTATTTGTAAAAGAATTGATCGGACTTATCATAGACGAAAAGTATGAGGAAGCGCAAAAACTATGTAAACAAGCGAAAAAATCTGCTTTGGCGAATGTTTTGAATTCTGCCCTTTCCCAGGCCCAACAAGGAACTGAAAAAATTCAGAACGCCATCGAAGAAGAAATTCTCGCCCAAGTCCCGCATTTAGAAAATCACTTGGGCTACATCTCGACCATCGCCAATATATCGACCTTGTTGGGATTGATGG
>JBBQAD010000425.1:0-3537 GCA_038315885.1 Fibrobacteria bacterium
TGCGCAACCTTGGCAGAATTGAGCCCGATTGTAAAAGGGTGTGTAATGCTTGGCTCTGCACGCGAAAGGGGTTCTCAAGCAAGTGGGCTGAACCGCCACTAAAGTTTCAATTCTCTACTGAAACACTTGTGAATGATTTCACCAAGATTCCTAGACAGCTTGTTCCCGGTTGCGATTTGGTTTCAGACATGGCATCCTCGTTCAAACGTATCAAATTTGGGACGCTGTTAATAGCCTTTTGGGAATTGCACAAACTTCACAGGCAAACTGCACATCGAGTGCAATAAATTGCACAGCATTTCCCAGTGATCCACTAAAACACCAGCTTTTGCAGCATTCCTACGGAATTTTATTCTGGTACATGCTTTGCTCTTGTATCCAATACAATCTTACACCCGCGCACGGCCTGGGCATGGTCGATTCTTCGACCCGCTGCCCAGGGGACACACAAAAAAAGTCCACCGTGAGCCGGAACCGGTGCTCAACTGGTTCCGGCCTCTTCTTTTCTCCTTACGCATTCTCCTCGCCAGCTTTCGAGTAATGTCATGCTGAAATTATCTTTGCCATTTGACAATGGGTCGCACTTTGACCTTTAATCACTTTGACAAGCTTCGTTTTTAAGTGACTGGCTTAATCTTTTTCGACTCAAGAGGTGACCATGCCAACAGTTCGTTTAGCCCTGATTCAAGTTCGGGGTGACAATCAACAAAGCTCCCGCTGGAATAATCTCATGCAGCAGTTACAGGACGCGGCGAACAAAAAAGCTCAGATTGCCATATTACCCGAACTGTTTCTCTATCCCTATTTCTGTATAGAAGAAAAATCTGAATTTTTTGATTTAGCGCATAGCCGAAACAGCGACGCGATGACAAAATTATCTCGCTTCGCTGCCGAACATCAGATGGTGATTATTGCTCCTTACTTTGAAAAACGGGCAGCTGGCCTCTATCATAATTCTCTGGTGGTATTCGATGCAGATGGAACTGAAGCTGGTCATTACCGCAAAATGCATATCCCCGATGATCCCGGATTTTTTGAGAAATACTATTTCATTCCTGGTGATACAGGTTTTCAATGTATCCAAACCCGGTACGCAAAAATTGGTACTCTGATTTGTTGGGATCAGTGGTTTCCTGAAGGAGCGCGTGCAACGGCTTTGTTGGGAGCCGACCTGTTAGTCTATCCCACTGCAATTGGTTGGGATGCTAAAGAGTTGGAAGCTTCAGGTTCGCAATCGACTGCGGTCAAATCGCGTCAGGTAGACGCTTGGAGAACAATTCAACGTTCGCATGCGATTTCAAATGGTGTATTTGTGGCTGCAGTAAATCGGGTCGGCCAAGAGGGTCATCTAAATTTTTGGGGAAATTCGTTTACATGCGGCCCAGAAGGCGAACTCCTGTGCAATTTAAATGAAGAAGAACAGTTGGGAATTGTAGATATCAATCTTGAAAGAATTGAAGAGGCTCGGCGGACCTGGCCTTTTCTTCGCGATCGACGAATTGATGCCTATGGTACACTATTACAACGCTGGGCTGAATAAATGAGTTCTTCTTCAGAAAAAAATCGCAGCCCTTCAAGTACGCGACTTGACCCACTGAAAAATAAACCAGAAGAACCCATCCGGTGGCCTGCTGAATGGGAGAAACAAGATGCCTTGTGGTTAAGCTGGCCTCAAAATAACGAAACATGGTCACCCGTGCGAGGCAAAGTCGAGCCATGTTATCAAAGCATAATTGAAGCAGTGCTCCCCAGACAGCGGCTTCATCTCTTGGTAGATGATGTAAAGACCCGTGATGAGCTTCGGAAAAAATTTGAACAACAATTTTCTGGTGACAGAGGATCTTTGTTAGAAAATTTTGCAGATAATCTGGAAATATTAATTAGAAAAACCAATGACAGTTGGATTCGCGACTACGGTGCCCTAAGCGCCTATAGTGGAACAAAACCTGGCTTTATGCGAAAGGTGATGATTGATTTTGGCTTTAACAGTTGGGGCGGCAAATATCCGCCCTTCGATGCTGACAATGCCGTGGGCACTTTTATGGCTGAAGTTTCTCAAGTCGAACGCTTTCCTTTAGATTTCATTTTAGAAGGCGGTTCCATTGATGGCAATGGGGCCGGTAGCTTACTCACTACCAAGCAGTGCCTACTCAATGAAAACCGCAATCCCCAATATAAACAAGGTGAAATAGAAGAAATACTGCATCGCTGGCTAGGCATTGATACATTCATTTGGCTAGAAAGTGGTATAGAAGGCGATGATACAGATGGGCATATCGATGATTTGGCTCGCTTTCTAACTCCTTCTCTGGTATTTGCAGCTGTCGAAACTTCCAAATCCGATGAAAATTATCAGGCCTTAAAACGCAATATGCGGGAACTTGAACAATATGCCGGGCGCATGAACTTAGAAGTGGTAGAGCTTCCTATGCCGGATTTGCTAATGGTTGAAGGTCTGCGAACCCCGGCGAGTTACACTAATTTTCTTTTCATCAATGATGCGGTACTAGTTCCCGTCTTTAAAAATAAACGAGATGAGCATGCTTTAGAACTTTTTGAAAAACATTTACCGAAACATCAGATTATCCCAATCGACTGCCGCGCCTTGGTCTTTGGTCAGGGAGCTATCCATTGCAGCTCAATGCAAGAGTGTGCGACAATACAATAAAAAATAAAATGGGTAAATGTATATCTTCTATTTCGGCTGATTTGACTCATTCACTGGAAGCCAAATTTTTGCTTGTTGACTGATAACTCCCCCACCAGAAGCTTGTTCTAAGACATTACTCTCAACCGGTATAATTGTTTCAGGATTGATATCCTTTTTTTCAAATAAAATTTTACCGACTGAATCGTATAATTCAATTCCGATTTTTCCTGAAAAGGGCATATTGAATAATTTGAGACCGCTCTTGTCGGCAGCAATCTGCACCTGAATATTGTGGTTCACAGATTCATTCTTTTGAATTGAAGTTGTTGTCGGTTTTTTATCAATTTCAACCCTATCCAATTCTTTTCCTGATGTATTCATCATTTTAAATACCAATTTTTGCGCACCGGCATCGACTTGAGTAAAACCAAGAGTGGAAGAAATCTTTAGCGCCGTCCAAAAAGCGCCAGTCTGCCGATTTTGCCTCGGAACTGCTAAAAAGTTTGTCGGCTTCGGACATGTTAGTTGCGTTGGGCCCATAGCCTAGTGATACGAAATAGCAATTCCCTTCCAGAAAGCCATAGACAATTTTATTATTTCTTACGAGGCTTGGGCTGAATTTTAATACATCACTCTCTTGTTCATGATTATTGGATCCTGCCCTCACTATAAGAACGAGTTGGGAGAAGTTGAAGCTGCAATTTCAGTTGGGCAATAGTACCAATCTCAGTCATTCCGATTTTCAACAAGAAGAGCTAATCAGTACCCTCGCACTAAACTTTAATTTTAATTGAAGATTTTACAATTTCCAGTTGTTACATATTAACAATTGTTTAAGGAATTATTGTGAAAGGTTCTTCTGAAATTGCAATGTCCAAGGTTCCGTA
>JBBQAD010000441.1:0-3283 GCA_038315885.1 Fibrobacteria bacterium
TATCGAATCGACCAGGGATTTGGGCGGAAAGGGACGGTCTGGCGGCATGATGGGCTGAACCGAAATGCGCGGGGTGATAGCAATATAGGGAACATTGTTCTTCAGGTTCTTCTCGCTGCGTTTCCAGTCGGAATAGCTATCCATTACCCCGTCGCCCAAATGACACTTTGCACAGAATTCACGAGTGTAACGGCGGGCGGGTTCCCACACCACGTCACGCAGCAAGGTTGGGTTGTAGGAATTCCCTACTAACCAGGCTTTGATTTCTGCCATAGTGGAATCATTGGGTAGGCTTCCCGGATGCTTTGGCATTGACACACGCTGCAGCACTAACTTGGTGGGCGAGTAGCTGAGTATTTCTTGCCAGGTATTCAGATTGAGAGAGGAACGGGCATCTTGAAGCCTAAAGGGAATACCCGACTCGACCCAGGCCAATGTATCCAAATCTTTAATGTTTAATGAGATGGCGTTGGAATGACAAGGAGTACAATGCCGGTAGAAGTTGATAAAGGGTTCTGGTATATCGAAAAAAGGAGTGTTACGGCTATTTCCTAAATAAATACCGGTTTGGGAGTTCAAATTGTTATTGGTTTTCTTGTCATTTAACACGACTTCGCTATCGACTGTACCACAGGATGTTAACATAATCAGAAACCAGACAAAAAAAAGATGCAGCATCCACAAAAATTTCGGCCCCGTCCGATACAAAGTTCCAGCCAAACAATGACTTAAAAAAATTCCCATTACCGATTTCTTCCCAAGGGAACATGAATTTCAACATACACATCTAAGCCCATTGTCGAACTCTCGCGTAAAAGGGCGCTGGATCGGAGCAGTGATAAAATACGCAATTGGAGAGGACCAACGGAAGCTTGCAGAGAAGGCCCCAAGCTTGCCGAGTAGCGATGAAACGCTTGTGTTACAATCAAAAGATTCTCGCTGGGGCCGACAACCGCTTCATTCAGATATTCGGTCTGTAACACCAAACCAGGACTGATTCCGTAAAGCGACCAAGATTTTTTCCAGGCAAGCAGAGATAAACCCAGCGACTCAAAAATCCAGGGAGAAAAACTGGGTTCAGAGGGCCAGGGAATGTTTCGATGCGCCCAATAAAGTTGTGTTTCGACTGAGGGAAAACCTTGAAAAGAAAGGGAAAGCGCGAAGGAGTTTAAAAAGCCCCATTTTGAAGATTCCGTAAGCTCATCAGAATTATCCAACACAGCCGTGCGTCCAAGGCCCAATGCCAGACCCAAAGCGGGTTCCCAAAAATAGGAATTGGAATTGGTATTAGAGGTGGAGGTGGAGGTGGAATTCAAATTGCGACTGCTGGAATTGATTGGCTTGGTTAAAGGGCTTGGACCAGCCGAACTCGATATTAACGGGGACTTAATGGGTTTTGCGCAAAGGAGATCTAAACAGAAAAACGCCATTATTAGTAGCATCAAGTGCATCAGGTTCACGAAACTCAATAGCTTCCTTACTTTTACCATTCGTTCAAAGTGACTTTCTGTTTGACCTGAGCTGAGCACATACTGTTTGACTGAAGGTGAAAGGAATACCAAATTACTGTTTCTGTTTGAATAGAAACAATACTCTCAAATACTGGGCTTAGGAAACAAATTGCATGTTTGAACTCATTTTAGCTGATACAGAATACGGTAGTCTCGAATTAGAAGTGAAGGACCTACAATCGGTTAGTCCAGATCACCCAAAGCCTGAAAGAAAAGGCCTAGAAATCCACCTCAAAGCAGGAGCAAAGGGCTTTAAAGGCGCTGTTCATCTGGAGAAAGTCATTCAACTAGCCGATGAAAATCCATGGATGCTTTTCCCTGGTTTCTTCTATGGAAAAGGCCGACAAGATTCCCGACTAGCCTATCCCAGCCTGACGGAAAAACCCAAACCAGAACAATTCAAGTCAGAAAAGGAAGCTGACCCCTGGTCTTCGCAACAGTGGGACTTCGCTCTCGACAGAGGTGCCTACCCCATTCTGCTGTGTCGAAGTGGAGACCGATGGCAAGGCTTAGACTGGAGCCCGCACTACCAAATTCTCTCTGACAGTGATACGGTTATACAGGCTAATCCCTCCAATTGGGGGGATTCGGAGCCACAAATCGGTCTTGGCTTTGGTTGGCATTCTGAAGGATTCCTGTTACGTCTGAATCTTCCTGCCAACGAATCCCCCAGGCGTCACGCCAGAAACCGTTACGATAGCGCAACTACAAGGAAGTTAACACTCGCACCAAGTCAAAGCCTCAGCTTCAATGTTTCACTATGGGATTTTAAGGGCGACAATCACGCTTATCAACAGGTATTAGAATGTGTTTATACTGAACTTAGCAAGCAACATGCAGCTGCTGACCTGGAGCATGCGGATCTGGAGAAAATCGATTTACAAAAAGTGCCTGCGAACCATATTGAACTTGATGAAGATGATACTGTTACAAGTACCTGGTCAAATAAAAATTCCATTGCCGACTGCGCCGCCCATGGTCTCTTAGCTTGGCACTGGGTAGAAAAACCCGGTTATATGGTGTATACATCGGCTTTTGATCGCTCAGCAGAATTTAATGCCAATAATCGAAAAATTTCACTAGGATGGCATTTTGAAGCCTTGGGCTTCGTAGGCGGATTTCCGGTGGCATTTGGTCTGCTCTGGAAACATCAACGCGATGAGGGGCAATTTAAGGATGGACAAAATAATTTAGAGACTAAGCAAGAGAATGAGCTAGTGAAACAGTCAGAAAAGAGCGTAAGCCCCCTAGCGCACAGGGCAAAAACTGTTGCTGAAAAAATGCTGACCCGCTTTTGCAGTGAAGCCATTTCTCCCAGTGGTTTTTTTAAGACCAGTTATCATCCCGGCCCGGCCCAAAGCCTAAATGGTGCTTTTGCGAACCCTGCACCACTCGGGAGTAGCAACCAGGATGCTAGTGGAGCCACCCCCTTTTACGGAAGCTGTTGGCTTGGAAAACAGAATTTAGCGCATGCCCGTACCACTGCCGACGCCAGCCAGTATTTAGCGCGCGTACTCGGATTATTGGGTCCAAAGTATCCCCGCTATGAGGAATGGAAGCATGCATTAAAAAAGAGCTTGGATGCTGTTCTACGAGTTCAAAATGAAGAAGGCCACTTTGGGCAAATCTACGATACAGAATGCGGCGAAGTGTTACAGTGGCAGGGTGATGGCGGACTCCTTTGGATCAAAACTCTGGATGCCAGTTATGCGTTGTTTTCAGAAGACTCCGGATTTCAAATGCACTTGGAGAATGCGATGGAAAAAGCAGGG
>JBBQAD010000276.1:0-5472 GCA_038315885.1 Fibrobacteria bacterium
CAATTCATCGCCGTTGAGCATGGAAACAATGCGCAAGCGAGTTTCATCACCCAAGACCCTTAAGGTTTCTGGCAGATTTTCCTGGGATTTTTCTTGATTTTTACTCAATTCCGGCCTACACCTATGGGATATTGAGAACTATATCGATACATCAAGAAGTAAAGATATAAATTTAGCCTCTAGACTCCCAGAACTATCCGTATCAGTTTCCCATAGCCTTAAGTTGGGCTTTCCCACGCAGGTTTGAAAATTAATTCGCGCCCCCTCACCTCGCTGAAAACCTCTCCATCGCCGTAAACCAGATGTCCGTTTACTATAGTCATGATGGGCCAACCCTTTAATATCCAGCCATCGTAGGGACTCCAATTCACGCGGGTCTGCAACTTTCCATTTTCAATGCGCTTGCTCTTATTCATGTCGACCAAAACCATATCGGCATCGAAGCCCGGTTTGATCCACCCTTTGTTCTGGATGCCATAGAGTTCCACTGGCTTTTCACACATCCATTTCACTACCTCTTGTAAGGCGCAAAGCCCTTTAGCGACTTGATTTAATAAGAGGGGCAGCGAGGTTTCCACGCCCGGCATTCCCGCAGGGGACAAGGGGTAGCCCTTAGCTTTTTCTTCTAAGGTATGGGGCGCATGATCAGTGGCGATACAATCAATTAAACCAAAGCGCAGAGCTTTCCAAAGCGCTTCGCCATGGCGTTTTTCCCGGATGGGAGGATTCATTTGTGCACAGGTTCCCAGTCGATCATAAGCTTCAGGGCTGTGTAACAGAAAATGCTGGGGACATACTTCGCAGCTGATGACGCCTGCATCCTTGTTCTGAGCCAAGTATTCCACTTCTTCTTGCGTAGTTAAATGAAGGATGTGCAGTCGGCGATGGTTGCGTTTGGATAAATCGACGGCCCGCTTGGTAGCTGTTAGGGCTACCTCGGGAGAACGAATATATTCATGTACATGGACGGAGTTACAGCCTTTAAAACGTTCCTTATTAGCCAATAAGCTTTGTTCATCTTCGGCATGTACGGCAATTAAACGGCGACCGGTACGGAATATTTTTTCCAAATCTTCTTGTTCTTGAACCAGTAAAGTTCCCGTCGAAGAGCCCATGAAAATTTTGATTCCACACACATTGGGCACAACATTGTGTAACTCGACATTGTTTGGGGTGGCTCCAAAAAAGAATCCATAGTTCACTAGACTTTTCTGACTGGCAACTCTTTTCTTTTCGGCCATGGCCTCGAGTGTAATTCCCGGAGGATCGGTATTGGGCATGTCCAGAAAACTGGTTACCCCTCCGGCGGCAGCAGCTCTGGACCCACTTTCCAAATCTTCTTTATGCGGCATGCCGGGATCGCGAAAGTGCACCTGAGGGTCGGTTACCCCTGGAATTAAATGCAGACCTTTGGCATCGATTACATCGTGACCATCGGGGCTGAGATTAGCCGCCATTTTTACGATTTTGCCATTTTCAACCAATACGTCTACGATTTCCATATGACGGGATGAGACCACATTGGCGTTTTTAATCAGTAGACCCACATGGTCTTGCTGCGTTGGACGAGTATTTTGTGACATATTTCCTTCTGACATAAGTTCCTAAACTTAGAATATGCCTACAAATTGAGCTGCAAGCCTTGGTTCGAAAAAGGCTTCGTTAAACGAAGGTAAAAGAAAGAGTTCCTAATGAGCAATCCGAATATGGCAAGTGAAACTAAGCCGAAATTCACCAATCGACTAGCCCAGGAAAAAAGCCCCTATTTATTGCAGCATGCGCATAACCCGGTCAATTGGTTCCCTTGGACGGATGAGGCTTTTATGAAGGCTCAACAAGAAAACAAAATGATTTTGCTTTCCATCGGCTATTCGACCTGTCACTGGTGCCATGTGATGGAACGCGAGTCGTTTGAGAATGAAGCGATTGCCGATCAACTGAATGAAGATTTTGTCTGTATCAAGGTCGATAGAGAAGAAAGACCCGATGTAGACGCGGTGTATATGCAACTGGCCCAGGCCTTAAATGGCGGCGGGGGTTGGCCTTTAAACGTATTTCTGCGTCCTGACAAGGTTCCTTTCTTTAGCGGCACTTATTTTCCGCCTGAAGATAAATGGGGCCGCGCCGGATTACCGACTGTTCTGAATTCATTGGTGAAACAGTGGAAGGAAGAACCCGAAAGAATCCATGGTATTGCATCACAGGTGCAAAATTTTGCTAAGGAAAAAGCAAGTGAGGCATCTGGTAAAAGCTCGCCTTCACTAAGTTCTGCCTGTATTGATTTAGCGATTTCTCAGAAGACTAAAAGTTTTGATGGAGAGTATGGAGGCTTTTCAGTACAGCCCAAATTTCCCATGGGTCATAGTATCAGTTTCTTGATTCAACAATATCATTTTTCCCGTAAAGAAAATCTAAAAGAGATGGCAGAGTTGACTTTAACGAAAATGGCCCAAGGAGGAATCTTCGATCAGCTGGGGGGAGGCTTTCACCGTTACTCTGTAGATAGGGAGTGGCTCGTTCCGCACTTCGAAAAAATGTTATACGACCAGGCATTATTGTTACAAGCCTATGCTGAGGCATATCAAGTTGATCACAATCCATATTATGCCAAAATTGCCTATGCAACTGCAGGATATTTAAAAAGAGATTTGCGGCATTCTGGAGGCGCTTTTTTCTCCGGAGAAGATGCCGACAGCGAAGGTGAAGAGGGACTCTTTTATTTATGGGATTTGGCAGAGTTACATGAAATTTTAGGAGCGGAAGCGGCCGACCTAGCCAGCCATTGGTGGGGTTTAAGCCCCCAGGGAAATTTCGAGGGGAAAAACATATTAATCGAGGAGGAGAACGAACTAGAATTTGCTAAAGCAAGAAACTTGACTGTAACACAATTGCAGGAGAAACTGGCTCACATTCGCAGTAAACTCTTAGAGAAGCGCTCCCATCGGATTCGACCCCATCGGGATGATAAGATTCTCTGCGACTGGAATGGTTTGGTGATTAGCGGTCTTTGTCGGGTAGCCCGTGCCATTCCCCAATTGCCCCAGGAGGCCCGCTTTCAAGAGGAGCAGATTCAAGCTGGTAAAGAGCTTTTACAAATGGCCGAAGAAGCGGCCCACTTTGTGTTACAATCACTGCGTCCCCAGCCCGACACCTTATTAAAAAGTTGGCGTGAAGGGCCTAGTCGAATCGTGGGTCTGCTGGAAGATTACGCCTTTTTTGTAAATGGCTTGATTGACCTCTTCGAGGTGAGCGGAAAGACCAAGTGGTTAAAAGAGGCCATACTCTTGGCTCAATCGATGAAAAACCAATTTTGGGATGCTGAAGGTGGAGGCTTTAGGCAGATTGCAAGAGAAGGTGAAACACTGCTGTTTAACCCCTGTGAAGCCCATGATGGCGCGATTCCCAGCGGCAATTCAATTGCTGCTTTACTGTGTTTACGCCTAGCAGCCATAACAGAAGAAAAACAGTGGACAGAGGTTGCCGAAGCTTGTTTACAAAAATTTTCTTCCGAATTGAATCAATACCCCGCAGCCCATTGCGCCATGCTGTCTGCCTTGGATAGAGCAATCCATTCCAGCCAAGAACTGGTACTTTGCATCCCCGAAGGCACTGAGGCTTCTGTTACACTTCTAGATCGCCTTCGCCAGCAATATTTGCCTCGCAGTGTACTCATACTAAAGCCCGAGGCTGTCCAAAAGACTGATGGTCAAGCGGGAGACGAATTGCTCAGCCTTGCTCCCGCCCTTCGAGATAAAATTGCATTAAATGGGCAATTTACTCTGTATGTCTGTGAAAATTATGCCTGTCAAGCCCCTTGGGTTGGAGAGAAAGAGATACTATCGAAACTCGAAAGTTTAAGGTAGGGTAAGAGCGCTGAAGGTCAAATTCATTAAGCTGCCTTAGCAAAAGATAGTTTTAAAAATTACCTGATTTGATGTGTTACAAAAGTGTTATTCTATGTAAAGTAAAAAGCTTTGATTGTCTGTATAACCCTCTCAACATCGTTTTCGCTTAAATTAGGGTGCATCGGAAGCGCTAATACCTCACTACTGGCCCCTTCAGCAACAGGAAAGTCACCCATCTGATAGCCGAGGTTGCCAAAAGCTTTTTGTAAATGCAGGGCCTTAGGATAGTGTATCTCGCATTCAATTTTGTTTTCTCGTAAATGCTTCATCAGCTGATCGCGCTGCTTCGCCCGAACGACATACAGGGCATAGGCAGATTGATTTTCAGTTACTAGCTCAATCGGATTGATAAATTCTGCCAATGAAGACTCTGACACAAAGGCTTTCGCATAGCTTTCCGCAATTGCCTGACGCTTGGCAATCCACCCCGGTAAATATTTCAATTTTTCTAACAAGACCACCGCTTGAATAGCGTCCATGCGGTGATTGCCGCCCAAGTGCTGATGATTGTATCTCTCCAATGAACCTTGATTGCGAAGACTACGAAACTGTTCTGCTAGTTCGGCATTCTCACAGAGTAACATCCCCCCCTCGCCAACCCCGCCTAATGTCTTTGTCGGATAGAAAGACAAACAGCTGATGGAAGCCAAACTTCCCGCCATTTTGCCTTTGCGCTGCGCTCCCAGCGATTGGGCTGCATCTTCTATCAGTGCAATTTTTTGGCTTTGTCCCTTAGGTTTTTTCTCTGTATCACTAGAATGTTCATTAAGCTGAGAGTCAATCTCTTCGTAAGCTGCACACTGGCCATAGAGATCGACGGCAATAATGGCTTTCGTCTTTGTATTGATGGCCTTGGCAATTTCCGAAGCTTTGATCAATAAGCTGGCGGCGTCGACATCAACAAACACCGGCCGCGCGCCGACTCTGGCAATTGCTGAAGCAGAAGCAAAAAAAGTAAAGGGGCTGGTTATTACTTCATCACCTGAACCGATTCCCAAGGCTTGTAAAGAGAGATACAGTGCGTCTGAACCGCTGGAAACTGCAACCGCGTGCTTTACCTTACAAAAGTGCCCTAGGTCTTGTTCCAGTTCGCTAACCTTGGGTCCTTGTATATACTGGCCAGAGCGTAGCACAGCAATAGCAGCCCTTTCGATTGCGGCTTGAAGAGTTGCATCGCAGGAGAGGTCATGGAGTCGAATAGCTTCACTCATACAGACCTAGAATGTACATGATTTGGGATAATAAACCGGGCTAAAAAGGCAGAAGCAAAACTTATGTTACGTAGAAGAAATTTAAGTCTGGCAGTGTAACAGTTAAACAAGGCAAGGAGCATCCCCCACCCTATTCGTTCCAATCTTTATTTTTGCTGCTTATCGTCTTCTAAGAACGATTTGTTCGCCCTAAATTCCCGCAGGGCCACTTTTAGCTCAAACTCTTCTCTGTCGATGTTTTGCATAAAAAACTCATCGCGGGAAAAATTACGGGTTAGGAGGTTTGCCTCTACATCTTCGGCGCCAGTATAGAAGATATAGATGGGCGAAATGAGACTTTCTCCCAAAATTTCAAT